>JAFGTZ010000309.1 GCA_016938795.1 Chromatiaceae bacterium
AGCGGACCCCGAAGACGCGGCGGCGCTTATTCTGCCAAGTCGTCCCAGCGGGGCTGCATTGCATTACATACAAGCCGGGTAGGGTACGCATCGCGTACCTTTTCCGTGAAAAAAATCGCCTAACAAGCGATTAAAGAGCGGACCCCGAAGACGCGGCGGCGCTTATTCTGTCAAGTCGTCCAAGCGGGGCCGCATCGCTTTATACATAAGTCTGTAAGTCATTGATTTTTTATAGGATACGATTCAGCTTGTTGTGTTTCATGACATTCAACAAGTTACAGGGATGTGTGTAATACAATGGGCTTGGCGTTAGCTGATTTTCGCACTCAAGCCAACTTTAAAATATGTAAACACGACGAATTCAAGCATGAAGCCTATTAACTGGAATTCAGAAAAGAACCGAGAAATTATCGAAAATCGGGGTATTTCTTTTGAGGATATTATCTTTTGCCTGTGCTCAGGTGGATTGTTGGATGACATGACACATCCCAATAATGTGAAATATGCTCATCAGCGAGTTTTGGTTGTCGCCGTCGAAGGGTACGCATATTTAGTTCCTTATGTGGGAGATGATAAAGAAATCTTCCTCAAAACCGTGATATCAAGCCGAAAAGCAACTAAAAATATCTAGGTGACAAGAAATGACAAGCGACCATCTCAACAAAGAAGAGCAGGAAATTTTGGAAGCCTATGATGCAGGCGAATTGAGTCCAGAGATGTCTCCTGCACGCAAAAAATTTCTGGAACAAGCGGTTTCTACAACAATTGAGCGCGAGACGGAAATCCAAATAAAGATGTCGGAGCGCGACTTGTCTACGATTCAGAGAAGAGCGTTTAAAGCTGGCATTCCTTACCGGATCTTTGTTGCCGGTATTCTACACAAATACGCGTCAGGCAGTTTGTATGACGCCACAGCTAACAAGGCAAATCCAGCAAGGTAGTATGGATAGAGTGACCGTGCTACAACATTGACGATTGAGCACAGACATTTTCGGTCACGAAACCCATCAAACCACCAGACCTGAAGACAGATTTGAACGCTCTCGGATGAAGGTCGAATTAAAGCCTCAAGCAATAAAGGATCTACGTGGCCTTCAAAAACAAGAAGCTGCGAGAATTATCGCGAAGCTCGCTGAACTGGAAAACGGACTCACCGGAAATATTAAGCGACTCACCAATTTCACGCCTGAGTATCGGCTTCGCGTTGGCAATTACAGGGTACTCTTTGAGGTTGAAGAGGCTACGGTTGTCGTGTATCGCGTGATGCACAGAAAGCATGTTTACGCCAAGAGGTAATCCATGAACCTGCATCCTCAGTTTATCGGGCAGGAAGGTTCCGAAGAGTACGTCATCCTTCCCATTGAGGAATTTCGCGCCGTTGCAGAAGCCCTCGAAGATTATCAGGATTTGCAAGATCTCCGCAGCGCCAAGGAAGCGGAGGGTACAGCGGCTTCGGCTTCGTTGGCTGATGTCATCAGCCAACTGGAACTAGCAAGGTAGGATGGATAGAGTGACTGCGCTACAACAGTGACGATTGGGCACGGACGCTCTCGGTCGCGACACCCATCAAACCACCGGCCTTGACGACTTGAACGCCCTCGGATCACCGGGGCGTTTTTTGTCTGCGCGCTCGCCGGTGGCGCAGAAGCGGTCGATGAGCATCTTGCGGACTACAAGCGCACCGTGTTTGCGCCGGCGCTCGGCGATCAGTTATTGACTGCGATCAATCCTAACCGCTTGACATCCGAATTTCCGACTTAGTTGCTCAGGCATTACGCTGTTCTCCGAGACCTGGATAACCAGGTTCATGAGTGTTTGATTCGCGTCCACCTCACGGGTGGAGGAGAGAGCAGCATGTCCCAGACCCACGCCATGCCGACCCCCGAGCCACAGGCGCGCCACTCGGCTCATCCACTGGAGCCGGCGATTCTCGATCGCGTCACCGGCTGTATCGAGCGCGGCTGTGTCATCTGTATCGAGCATGCCGAGGCCATACACCAGCACCTCACCCGCTGGGAGTGCTGGGAGCGCCCGCGCTGTTTTGACGGCGATCTCAAGGGGCTTTATGACGCGCTCGACGGTTGCCGGCGCGCCCATGCCGATCATCATATCCGTCTCAATATCCAGAACCTCGTCTGGCGCAGCCGGCTGTCGCTGGTGGTGCACCGTCCGCACTGAGCGGACCTGCATCTAGCCTGCATCGCTTCGGGCACGGATGCCCAGCCTTCCGCGTTCTGCCTCCCGCCCCCTGCCTCCAGTCATTCTCCCCAGTCTCAACGTCGGTGCTCTGCGGCATCCTGCCTTGCATCGACTCAGGTCGATGTATTCCATTTTTTATATTGATTGGAAATGGAGTATTCATCCATCTACAGTCGCCACACATCCAGGCCGCTTCCATCGAACGGAGTGAATGATGAGTACCAAGACCTACGACGCGGGCGTGAAAGATTACGCACTCACCTATTGGACGCCGGACTATGTGCCCTTGGATTCAGACCTGCTGGCCTGTTTCAAGGTGACGGCTCAGCCCAATGTGCCGCGCGAGGAGGCGGCGGCCGCAGTGGCAGCGGAGTCCTCCACCGGCACCTGGACCACGGTGTGGTCGGACCTGCTCACCGATCTCGATTACTACAAGGGCCGCGCCTATCGCATCGAGGATGTGCCGGGCGACCGCGAGAGCTTCTATGCCTTTGTCGCCTATCCCATTGATCTGTTCGAGGAAGGCTCGATCGTCAACGTGCTGACCTCGCTGGTCGGCAATGTGTTCGGCTTCAAGGCGGTGCGTGCGCTGCGCCTCGAAGACATCCGCTTCCCGCTGCACTATGTGAAGACCTGCGGCGGCCCGCCGAACGGCATCCAGGTCGAGCGCGACCGGCTCGACAAGTATGGCCGTCCCTTCCTCGGCGCCACGGTCAAGCCCAAGCTCGGCCTCTCGGCGAAGAACTACGGGCGCGCGGTCTACGAGATGCTGCGCGGCGGGCTCGACTTCACCAAGGACGACGAGAACGTCAACTCCCAGCCCTTCATGCGCTGGCAAAACCGCTTCGAGTTCGTCATGGAGGCGGTGCGCAAGGCCCAGGAAGAGACCGGCGAGCGCAAGGGGCACTATCTCAATGTCACCGCGCCGACCTGTGAGGAGATGTTCAAACGCGCCGAATTCGCCAAGGAGCTGGGCGCGCCCATCATCATGCACGACTTCCTCACCGGCGGCTTCACGGCCAATACCAGTCTCGCCAACTGGTGCCGCGACAACGGCATGCTGCTGCACATCCACCGCGCCATGCACGCGGTGATCGACCGCAATCCCAAGCACGGTATCCATTTCCGGGTGCTCGCCAAGTGTCTGCGTCTCTCCGGCGGCGACCATCTGCACACCGGCACCGTGGTCGGCAAGCTCGAAGGCGATCGCCAGTCCACGCTCGGTTTCGTCGATCAGTTGCGCGAGTCCTTCATCCCCGAGGACCGCTCGCGCGGGCTGTTCTTCGATCAGGACTGGGGCGGCATGCCCGGCGTCATGGCGGTGGCCTCGGGCGGTATCCATGTGTGGCACATCCCGGCCCTGGTGACCATCTTCGGCGACGACTCGGTACTCCAGTTCGGCGGCGGCACCCAAGGGCATCCCTGGGGTAACGCAGCGGGCGCGGCAGCCAACCGGGTGGCCACCGAGGCCTGCGTCAAGGCACGCAATGAAGGGGTCGAGGTCGAGAAGAACGCCCGCGAAATCCTCTCCGATGCCGCGCGTCACAGCCCCGAGCTGGCCGCCGCCATGGAGACCTGGAAGGAGATCAAGTTCGAGTTCGATGTGGTGGACAAGCTCGACGCGGCCTGATCGAGGCTGCGCGCAACCCAACCCCCATTGCCTGTTGATAAGGAGCCAGACGAGATGAGCACCGCGAGCACCATGGGCGATCACGCCACTGTTGGACGCTACGAGACCTTTTCCTATCTGCCGGCCCTGAGTCGCGACGAAATCCTGGAGCAGATTCTCTACATCCTGGAGAACGGCTGGAACGCCTCGCTCGAACACGAGCACCCGAGCCGCGCCTTCGAGTACTACTGGCCCATGTGGAAGATGCCCTTCTTCGGCGAGCAGGACCCGGGGGTCATCCTCGCCGAGATCGAGGCCTGCCGGCGCGCCTATCCCGATCACCACGTTCGCCTCGTGGGCTATGACAACTATGCCCAAAGCAAGGGGCATGCCTTTTTGGTGCATCGAGCGCTCTGAGATCCAAGGCCGCTTACTTGACTGACCCTTGAGCATCGCGCGGGAGGCTCGCATGGATACGCCAGGACAGAACCAAGCTTTGACGGGACGCGAGGCGTCCCGCGCCAGACGTCGCGCCATCGCGGCGGGTGGGAAGTCACCCCAGACTCGAAATGCGCCAGCTCGGGCATCCGCTCGCTCGGGTGCGACCCGCACCAGACGCGACCCGGCAGCGGGTTTGGCGCCAGAGGCCGCAGCCAGCACGCCGAGTGTCGAGCCACGGTCCAAGCCTGAGCGGCGGCGCACGCTGAGCGCGCCGCGCGTTCAGGAGTCTGAGCGTTCCATACAAAAGCGCGCTCGGCTCACGCGTGCTCAGTCGGCAAGTGCGGCGCGTCCGGCACTCAAGGCCGCCACCGAGGGGCTGCGCGGTCGCGAGGCCGCCATCGCCCGGCGGCGTGCCATTGCAGGAAGCAGCCTGGTGGAAGAACCGCGTCCTGAGCCACGCCCACGCACCCGGGCTGAGGCCGCGCCAGAGGTCGGCATCTCGACCACCCCAGAGCGGCGCGCCCGCGTCGCTCGCACCCGCGCCGGTGCAGGCGCCAAGGCGGCCAGCGTCTCGCGTGGACGCATGGCCTCCATGGCGCGACGGGCCGCAACCGCCGAGCGCGGCAAGACCGGCGCCGACTCCTTTGGGGGACGTTCGCGCAACGCCGCAGCCACCACCCTGATGCGCAATGCTGGGGTCAGCTCGCGCGAGATTGCCCGGCGGGTGCGCGAGGAGCGCTGCGAGCACGGTCAGTGCAACACCTCCGGCGCACGTCCGAGCGGACGTGCGCGGCGCAGCGGTCGCGGTGAAAGTGGCGGCGCGCCACCCAAGGTGGAAGTGAGCGAAACCGCCTCGGGGCAAAGCCTCAGCGGAACCCGGCTCGGGCGCTCCCGGCGCACCACGGGTGATGAGGCGGGGAGCTGCCGCAGCGTGACCGGTACCGAGTATCTCGGCGCTGAGGTTTTTCAGGAATTCTGCGCCATCAAGCCCGAGCCCGCGCCGAATCGCCGCGCGCCGCAAAGCCAGACAGCGGGCGGCCAGTCCATGACCGGCACCCAGGTCGGGCGCGCGCCCAAGATCACGGGTAACGAGAGCGGCGCGGGGCGCATGCTCACTGGCACCCCCTACACCTCGCCCGCTCCCGAGGGTGCGCCGCCCAAGGTTGGGCGCACTCAAACCCTCTCGGGCGGACAGGTCACAGGCTCGCTGACCGGGCGGCGCGAGCGCCTGACCGGCAACGAGCCGGGCACCTGCCAGCGCGTGACCGGCGATGAATATCTTGGCGCCGAGGATCTGCGCGCCTTCTGCAAGAGTGATCCGTCGCCTTCGCGCGGCCCCAAGGTGGGCGTGGATGCAACCTGGCACGGTCAGCGTGTGAGCGGCACCCTGGTTGGCCCCTCCTCGCGTGTCACCGGCGATGAGGCGGGTCTGTGCGAGCGGGTGACCGGAACCGCTTATCTGGGCGCCACGACGGTGCTGGAACACTGCGCTTTGGAGGCCGCGCCCGCCCTCGCCGGGGAGGCCAGTGCCTCGGCTTCCAAGTCACTGTCCCCAATGTTCGATCAGGCGCTCGACACCGAGAACCAGGACACAGAGAACCAGGCGGCCACGCCCGAGAGCGCCGACTTCCCTCAGCCACTCGATGGTGGTAGTTGGGAGGGGCCGGTCGCGGATCAGTCGCGCCAGAGCGCGCGCCTTGCGACGCCAGCGCCTCGGCGCGCCAGCGGGGCGCGCAGCGTGACCGGAACTGCCTGCGCCGACTCGGGCCATCGCGTCACTGGCCCCTTCAATATGGCCTCCAATCGGGTTACGGGTACCGAGGACTTCCGCTCACGGCACGCCTCCTCTAAAGAGTCTGACGCTAATGAATTGGGTCTGACCGGGAGTGTGCCTGTGGCTGCGCCAGGCGCACCCAAGCCCGACGCCAGCCCAACCCGCCCGCGCATCACCGGCGAGGGCATGGATGGCGGGTTGCGCATCACGGGCGATGACTGGGGACGCGGCAAGCGCGTGACGGGCACCGAGGGGCGCTCGGCAGTCGGGCGCAACCCCACACGACGTGGCGCGGCCATGGGGCCCTTTGCCGGGGCGCGCGCCTGGAGCGAACAGCCTGATGCGCCCGAGCCTGCCGCGCCCGAGCCGCGTATCACGGGCGCGAGCGGAGGCACGGATCGTGGTGCGCGGGTCACGCTCTCGGGCGGGGCGCGCGGCTGAACCGGATGCCTGAGCGAGCAGGAGAGCGACCATGAAGCCAAGCACCCACGCCCGCCGTCGCAGCCGCCCACCCATGTGGAGCAGCCTCAACGGACCGCGTGCAGCGCACCCGGCGCCCGCCATGCCACGCGCCGAGGTGGCGCACGAGACACTGGCCGAGGTGACAGCTGGCGCTGGCTGGACGGCGCCCGCCGCCTCCCACCCCTTGACGCGCGCGGACGACAACCGCCGTCTGCGTGATTATGACGCAGGCATCAAGGAGGCCTTCGCGCGCATCGTGCCAACCCTCAAGGACATCGCCGCGCGGCAGTACGCGCCCGACTTCGAACACTGGGCGCAGTCCGAGGCCGAGCGCACCCTGGGTGTCGCTCTGCCCGAGGCCATGCTGCGCCACGCCTGGGTTGATCGGCTGGACATGCGCGCGCTCTTCGCCCATGTCACCTTCGAGCGCTTTCGCGCCCTGAGTCAGGACTATTTCACGCGCGATCCGCTGGAGACACGCCAGCGTTCAGAGGCGTTCCGCGATTTTCTGCTCGATTGCGGCTTTCACGCCATGAATGTCACGCCCTGCTCGGATGGACGTCTGGCGCATGTCATCAGCTCTGTGCTGCGCCTGCCCATGGGGGCGGTGCGGCGCAAGTCCTACGCCGGCGCGCTCTTCGATGTGGAGGAGGCGTTGCAGCGCTGGTCAAGCGTGGAGCTGGACCGTTTTCGCGAGGGCCAGCCCAACAGCGCCGAGGCGCCGACACGCTATTTGAAGGTGGTGGTCTATCACTACAGCAGCCGTGATCCGCGTCATCAGGGCTGTGCGGCGCACGGCAGCGATACGCGCGCGGCCGCCGCCGCCGGGCTTGGGCAGCTTCTCGATTTCCGCCGCGCCGTCGAGAGCAGCTATTGCTGCGGGGCCTCCATCGCGGTGCTGCTGCTCGGCATCGACACCGACACCGACCGGCTGCGCCTGCATCTGCCCGATGCGACGGGGACGCCCGATCTGGATCGCTTTGTCGATGCCGGCGCGCTTTACGGCGAAACCCGCGCGCTCGATGCCGAGAGCGCCCGCGCCCGCATCCGTGCCGCCCTCGCTGAGCCCGGCGATGGCGGTCCCGCGCCCGAGGCCGGGATGCAGCGGCTCATGGCACGGCTCATCGAGAACAATGTCTCGCAGATCGACTGGGTGCGCGCCCGTCACGGCGAGCACTACCCGGATGCCGGGCACGAAGAGCGTTTCATTGGGGTCGGGGTTGATTTCGAGGAGATTCAGCTGCGTAACCTGACCTATTTCGCCTTCATGCGCACCCTGGAGGAGGGCGCGCCCAATCTGGATGTGGG
>JAFGTZ010000310.1 GCA_016938795.1 Chromatiaceae bacterium
GCGCGCCACCGCGCCTGCCGGCCAGTGCTGATCCTGGGTTCTCACCCTCAGCACGGGGTTCTCGCGGCTGAAAGCCGCTTCCACAGGCGGGGCCTTGCGGCATGACTCACGCAGAGAGAGCGGCTTTTTCTTCATCTGGCGGGGGAAGGGTTTGCCGTGCGGCGTTAAGGCTGTCGCTCTGATGCCTCGCGCGCGAGCGCAAGCAGGCGAAAGCCGGCATGCACGAACTTGCCGAGCGGGAGCAATAGAAAGAAGGCCAGTACGCTGCCGAGATGCAGGGCGAGTAGCAGACCCATGGCAGCCGTGGCGCGTGCGGCAA
Organism: Chromatiaceae bacterium; assembly: GCA_016938795.1. Lineage (GTDB taxonomy): Bacteria > Pseudomonadota > Gammaproteobacteria > Chromatiales > Chromatiaceae > Marichromatium. The sequence goes on from JAFGTZ010000310.1 coordinate 320, forward strand.
GCAGGGCGAGGCCGCTCAGCGCGACCAGGGCGAGCAGGATCAAGAGCGCCAGATCGCCACGCCGAGCGAGCGGGTTGAGCGGCTCGGCGTCTGCGCGACAGCGCAGCGCGAGCAGTCCGCCGAGGGCGAGCGTCATGCACAGCCCGCCAGCCGTGCCGAGCAGAACCGGGGCGCTTGTGAACGCATAGGGCGCTAACTGGCCAAGCGCGTGATGGTAGACGGTTGCGGCCAGGGTGGCGGCGAGACAGAGCGCCAGGCCCAGCAGCAGCAGCTGGTGCCAGCGCCGACGCCAATGCGAGTGTGCCGGGCCATGATCGGCGCAGCCCGGCCCACCGCCGCGCAGATTGCGCAGCCCCAGCGCATCGCGCAGCGCCTGCCAGAGGATGCGCCGAGTGAGCGGGATGGCGCCGCTCGCGCGCCAGAAGCGCCCAAGCCCCAGCGCCAGCGCCAGCAGGGCCGCGCCGAGCGCCAGGCTGGCGAGCAGCGTCATCTGTCCCCAGGGCAGCAGGGCGTAGAAACTCCCCGCTCCCTCATGGGCGCTGAACAGCCCGCCCGGCCCGGCGTGGGCGAGCATCAGGCCTAGCACCAGCAGGATGCAGAGCGCCAGCATGATCCACATACCGAGCAGCGGATGCGCCAGCAGCCAGGGCGCGAGCCCCGGCGGCCAGGCGTGGGCGCGGTAGCTCTGCCAGCGCGCGGCGGCGAGCGCGCGCGGCACGTTCACCCCGAAGGCATGGGGCGGGGCATACTGGCAGGCATAGAGGCAGGAGCGGCAGGCGTGGCAGAGGTTGGCGAGATGGTCGATGTCGCCCGCCGCGAGCTGGGGCGGGCGGCGCGCCGCCTCGAACAGATCGCAGAGCCCGTTGCAGTAGCCGCACACATTGCACACCTCCAGCACGCGGCGCGCCTCGGCGCGTGCCTCGTCAGCCGAGCACATGGCGCGCCGCCTCCTCGCCGGCGAGACGCCCGAAGACCGCGCCGATGGTGAGTCCGAGCCCCGAGACATAGCCGCGTGGCAGAATGTTGGGCAGCAGGATCATGCCGGCGGCGAAGAGATCTGGGGCGCTGGAGCCATCGCGCAGCCGCACCCGGGCGTGCTCATCGACCGCGACGCCCTGGTAGGTAAAGGTGAGTCCAGGGCGCATGGGCCAGGCGTGATAGGGCGGGGTGTCGAGCGCGCGGGCCTGGCGCGACTTGGGCGGCTCCAGCCCCTCGGTGTGCCAGCCCTGCGCGTCGCTGGCATCGGCGGGCGGGCGCACGGCGGCGTTGTAGTGCGCAAGGGTGGCGGCAAGTTGCGCCCCGTTGATGCCAAGCTGCGTGCCGAGCGCTTCGGGCGTGGGCGCGCTCAGTGGCGGATAGAGCGCGGGCGGTGCGGCGCGCTGGGCGCTGTCGTCCAGAATGAGCCAGGCGATCTGGCCGGGACAGGCGGCGAGGCGCTGGCCCCAGGCCGCATAGCGGGTCGAGGCGCTGTCCGCGCCTTCATCATGAAAGCGCCGTCCGCTGGCATCGACCACAATACCGGCGGGCATGGCGCGGATGCGGGTGGCGATGCCGCCATCGTCGCGCGGCGAGCGTGCATCCACCGCGACCAGATAGGCCGCGCCCGGATCGCCGATGAGTTGCGCGCCCGCGTGGCGCAGCGCCGCGAGCAGGCGCCCGTCGGCCTCGGGCGTACCTCGATTGAGAAAGCCTGCGGCCGCCGCGCCCCAGTGCTGGCGCAGCCAGCGCCGGTTGGCCTGAGCGCCACCGGTGCAGGCGATGAGCGCGCGCGGGTGCAGGGTCAGGCGCTGGCCGGCGGCCTGGATGCGCACGGCATGCAGACGCCGCGCCTTGAGTTGCAGGGCGCTCACCCGATGGCCATAGCGAATCACGACCCCGGCATGCTCGGCGGCGCGGTAGAGGGCGTTGAGCATGGCCTTGCCGCCGCCGAGCAGAAAAAGGGTCTTGCGCGACTCGGGCAGCAGGCCGCTCGCAGTGGGCTGAAAGACGACGCCCTGGTCGCGCAACCAGTCGTCGAGTCCGTTCGATCCCACAATGAGCCGCTCGCTGAGCGCGCTCCTGGCCGCCTCGCCGCTCGCGCGCTCGAGGTCGGCGCGAAACTCCTCGGCGCTGTAGACGCCGGGGCTGTAGGCTGTGGGGGCGAGGTGCATGAGGCGCAGATTGCGCGAATGGCGCGTGTTGCCGCCGCGCAAGGCGCGCGGCGCGGCTTCAAGCAGCAGCACCGAGGCGCCGCGACGGCGCGCGGCGAGCGCGGCGCAGAGCGCGGCGGTGCCGCCGCCGGCGATGAGCACGTCGGGGCGCTCCATCAGGGTTTGACATCCGTCATTTAGGTTAGAAAAATACTCGACTTTTTCTTCACCTGACGACGATACGAGAGGAGCGAGCGCCATGCAACCGAATCACCGCCTCTTGCACTTCATGGCAAACCACCATGGGTAAGGTCTGGTTTGTGGGCGCCGGCCCCGGTGCGCCGGATCTCATCACGGTGCGCGCCACCCGGCTGCTTGCCGAGGCTGGGGCCATTCTCTATACCGGCTCGCTGGTGGCCGAGACCGTGCTCGAATGGGCCTCGCCCGAGTGCGACATCGCCGATTCGAAATCCATGGATCTCGACGCAGTGCGCACCTGGCTGCTCGATCGCGCCGCGCGTCACGCCACCGTGGTGCGGCTTCAGACCGGCGACCCCTCGCTTTATGGCGTGGTGGCCGAGCTCGCGCGCCCGCTCGATGCCGCCGGCATCGAGGTCGGCATGGTGCCGGGCGTCTCCTCGGCCATGGCGGCGGCGGCGGCGGCGGGCGAGTCGCTGACCCTGCCCGAACTCACCCAGACGGTGATCTTTACCCGGCTGGCCGAGCGCACCAGCATGCCCGAGCGCGAATCGCTCGCGGCGCTCGCCGCCCATGGCTGCACACTCTGCCTCTTTCTGTCCATCGAGCGCATCGAGCGGGTGTGCGAGATTTTGCAGCAGGCGGGCTGGAGCCGCGAGGCGCCCATGGTGGTGGTGCACAAGGCGAGCTGGCCGGGCGAGGAGCGCGTGCTGCGCGGCACCCTGGCCGACATGCCCGAGCGCTGCCGGGAGCAGGGCATCGAGCGTCAGGCCATGATTCTGGTCAGCCCCACCTTGGGTGCGCGTGCGCGTCCCGAACAGAGCACCTCGAAGCTCTATGATGCAGCCTTTCCACGGCGCTTTCGCCCCGCCTCCGACGCCTAGCCAGCGGCGGCAAGGCCGAGCTGTCTTCCCGCGCCCGCGCCTGCGCC
>JAFGTZ010000311.1 GCA_016938795.1 Chromatiaceae bacterium
CTGATGCAGCGTCTCCTGGATCAGGGCGCCGAAGAGCAGGGCGGTGAGCGCCACGATGCCGAGCAGAACCACGAACACCAGGCGCCAGGGGCCCAGGGCAATGATGAGCGAGCCGATGCTGGGGGCGATGAGGGGCGCGAGCGACATCACCAGCATCACCAGCCCCATGACGCGCGCGTACTGGTCGCGTTCGCAGCGATCGCGCACCAGGGCCGGCACCGCCACCGCCACTGCCGCGCCGCCGAGCGCCTGCAGGGCGCGCGCGGCCAGCAGCCAGCCGAGCGTAGGCGCGAGCGCGCAGCCCAGGCTGCCCAGCCCGAAGAGCGCCAGCCCAGCGCCAATGGTGCGCCGCCGTCCCCAGATATCGGAAAGCGGACCGAGCAGCAGTTGCGCGAGCGCGAAAACGGCCAGATAGACCGTGATGCTGAGCTGCACCATGGCGATGGGCTCGTCGAGATCGCGCGCGATGGCGGGCAGGCTGGGCAGATAGAGATCAATGGCAAAGGGGGTGAGGGCCGAGAGCAGGCCGAGCGCGATGAGCTGGGGCGGTGACATGGATGAGGCGTCGGGGATGTGGGGTTAGCGTCCAAGCAGGGCGGCAAGCCGCTCGGGCGCCTCCAGCAGCGGATTGTGGCCGATGCCGGGGAGCCGGTGCAGCTCGGTGTCGGGGCGCAGCGCCGCCACCTCATCGGCAATGGCGCAAAATTTCGCGTCCTCATCGCCCACAATCCAGCGCAGGCGGCCTGCATAGGTGGCGAGCGCCGGCCAGGTGTCGGGCATCTCGGCCAGACCCAGTTGTTCGAGCGCGGCGGCCAGCCCCTCGGGGTTCTGGGCGAGACGGCGCGCGCGCTGGCGCTCCAGCACCCGGGGCGACAGGCGTCTCTGGCTGGCAAAGAGTGGCTGCGCCTCCCAGGCCGCGACGAAGGCGGCGATGCCCTCCTCGCGCAGCAGCCGGATCCAGCGCCGGTCGGCGGCGCGCCGCTCGGCGCGCGCCTCGGAGGTGCGCAGACCGGGATGGGCCGAGAGGATGGTGACCGAGGCGAAGCGCTCGGGCGCGGCCTGGAGCAGGGCCAGCGCAAGACGTCCGCCGAACGAATAGCCGATCAGCTCATCGAGCCGTGGCGGCAGGCTGTCGAGCAGTTGCGCGAGGGTGTCGGCAAAGCCGCGCACCGGGCCGCGCCAGTGGCCATGTCCGGGCAGATCGGGCGCCAGATCGCCCGCCTTGCTGCCGAGCACCGACCAGTCGGCGCCGCACCCGCTGAATCCATGCAGCAGCAGACGCCGGGGCGGGGGGGTCATGCGGCTTGCACGGCCTCGACGCTCTCTCGCAGCTGTTCCTTGTCGCGCTCGATCATGGCATAGGCCGAATGATTGTGGATCGACTCGAAGTTTTCGGCCTCGACCACATAGGCCGCGATGCGCTCGTCGGCGTTGAGTCGCCCGGCCACGTCGCGCACCAGATCCTCGACGAACTTGGGGTTGTCGTAGGCGCGCTCTGTCACGAACTTCTCATCCGGGCGCTTGAGCAGCCCAAAGAGTTCGGACGAGGCCTCGCGCTCGACCAGCTCGATCAGCTCCTCGATCCAGAGAAAGGTGTGCGCGCGCACCTGCACCGTGACGTGCGAGCGCTGATTGTGCGCACCATAGGCGGAGATTTCCTTCGAGCAGGGGCAGAGACTGGTCACCGGCACCTGCACGCGAATCTCCAGGCGCGGCGTGCCGCGACGAATCTCGCCGATGAAGGTGACCTCGTAGTCGAGCAGGCTTTGCACGCCCGAGACCGGTGCGCGCTTGTTCATGAAGAAGGGAAAGCGCATCTCGATGTGCCCGGCCTCGGATTCGAGCCGCGCGGACATCTCGACCAGCATATCGAGAAAGGACTCGACGCTGATCTCGCGTTCGTGGTTGTTCAGCACCTGCACGAAGCGCGACATGTGGGTGCCCTTGAAGTCGTGCGGCAGATAGACCGACATGTTGAAGGTGGCGACGGTGTGCTGGTCGCGGCCCTCGCGGTCGCGCACCCGCACCGGATGACGAATGTCCTTGATGCCAACCTTGTCGATGGCGATGTGGCGGGTGTCGGGGCTGGCCTGCACGTCGGCGATGGGCGACTGGGTGCTGGTGAGAGAACAGGGGTCCATGACGCTGGAATCCTCGGGGGTCGATCGGATGGGCGGCCTTGGCGTTGTGGCCGACAAGGCGCGCTGGATGGTTAGTCACAAGCTAGGGGTGACGGGCCGATTCGCAAGGCCCGAAACAGTGACGCCCGCCGCTGTCGCGAGGACAGGGCGGGCGCTGGCGGCGCTGGTTCAGTGACGCCGTCCGTTCAGTGCCTCGGCAATGGCGGCGAGCGCGTCAGCGCCTTCGCCAAAGGGTTCGAGCGCCTTGAGCGCCTCGCAGGTGAGGTTGGCCGCCATCTCCTTGGCCTCGGCCAGCCCGACCAGGGCGGGATAGGTGGCCTTGTCGAGCACCTGATCGCGCCCGGCGGTCTTGCCGATGAGCGCGGTGTCGCCCTCGACGTCGAGCACGTCGTCCTGAATCTGGAAGGCCAGCCCGATGCACTTGGCGTAGCGGTCGAGCCGTTCGGCCTGATCGGGTGCGATGTCGGGGTGGGCGAGCAGGCCCATCTGCACCGAGGCGCGAATGAGCGCGCCGGTCTTGTGGATGTGAATATGCTCCAGCATGGCCACGTCGAGACGCTGACCCTCGGCGGCGAGATCGAGCGCCTGACCGCCGACCATGCCACGCGAGCCGCTGGCGCGCGCGAGCGCCTCGACCATGGCGATGCGCTGCGCGGCATCGATGCCCGGCGCCTCGGCGAGCGCCTGAAAGGCGAGCGTTTGCAGCGCGTCGCCGGCCAGGATGGCGGTGGCCTCGTCGAAGGCGCGGTGACAGGTGGGGCGTCCGCGGCGCAGGTCATCGTCATCCATGGCGGGCAGGTCGTCGTGGATGAGCGAATAGGCATGGATGAGTTCGACCGCGCAGGCCGGGTAGTCGAGCCGTGCCGGCTCGATGCCGAGCGCCTCGCCGGTGGCGTAGGTGAGCAGCGGGCGAATGCGTTTGCCGCCGCCGAGCGCGCTGTAGCGCATGGCCTCGTGCAGTTTTGCGGGCTCGATGCTGGCGCAGGGCAGCAGGGCGTCGAGCGTGGTCTCGACGCGCGCCTGAGCGCGCGCGCGGAAGGCGTCCAGGGTGGTGTCAGTCATGGGTGTCGAACACGTCGGGGTTGGCGTCTGATCGGGCCTCGGTGAGGATGCGCACGCGCTGCTCGGCCGACTCAAGCGCCTGTTCGCAGGCGCGCGAGAGACCGATGCCGCGCTCAAAATCGGCCAGCGCGGCCTCCAGCGTCAGCTCGCCCTGTTCGAGTCGCTCGACCAGGGTTTCAAGCTCGCTCAGGGCCTGCTCGAAGGACAGGGATGCGGGATCGGCGAGTTTTTTCATGGAAGGTTTGTACCGAACTTTGCGGTTACGGTACCGTAGGTCGGTTAAGCGGTCAAACGGGTGCGTCCTCGCGCAGCGGGTGGCTGGCGCCCGAGGGCTCCCAGCTCCTCCCTTACGCCCTTTGAGCTTGCCAGCGGAGTCATTATGGAAACACGGGATCTTGAGCAGCGAATTACCTTCAATCCACGTCAATGTGGTGGGCGTGCCTGTATTCGTGGACTGCGGATCAGGGTCAGTGACATTCTTGAAATGCTTGCTCAGGGGGTGAGCCAGGAAGAGCTCTTGGCTGACTTTCCAGATTTGGAGGCAGCCGATATTCAGGCATGTCTGCATACTGCGGCGAAACATGCGGCAATCTGACCAATCGCCGCCTGCGTGAACTCTTCTCGAACGTCTTCGAACAAAGTGTTCAACTCCTGCGTGCAGGTGAAAACATCGTCGAAATAGGCGATGTTTGAGTGCCTGCCTGACTCTCTACAATCAACCTGATACTCACTGCGGAACGGAATGACCGGCACCTACAACGCCTCATCCATCGAGGTCCTGAGCGGCCTCGACCCGGTGCGCAAGCGCCCGGGAATGTACACCGATACCACGCGCCCCAACCATCTCGCCCAGGAGGTCATCGACAACAGCGTCGATGAGGCGCTCGCTGGCCATGCGCGGCGCATCGAGGTCACGGCCTTTGCCGATGGTTCGCTCGAAGTGGCCGACGACGGGCGCGGCATGCCGGTCGATCTGCATCCCGAGAAGGGACTTCCCGGCGTCGAGGTCATCCTCGCGACGCTCCATGCCGGGGGTAAGTTCGGCAGCGGCAGCTATGGCTTTTCGGGCGGCTTGCACGGCGTCGGCGTCTCGGTGGTGAACGCGCTCTCGACCCGCCTGGATGTCTGGGTGCGCCGGGGCGGCAAGGAATACCACATGGCCTTCGCGCATGGCGAGAAGCTCAGCGAGCTGGTCGAGCTGGGCAAGGTGGCGCGGGGCCTCAGCGGCACCCGGCTGCGGTTCTGGCCCGATCCCAAATACTTCGACAGCCCCAAGTTCGCCATCCGCGCGCTCGTCCATCTGTTGCGCGCCAAGGCCGTGCTGTGCCCGGGGCTGGAGGTGACCTTTCGCGACGAGTCGAGCGGCGAAGAGCACCAGTGGTGCTATGAGGCGGGGCTGCGCGACTATCTTGTCCAGTCGCTCGATGGAGCCGGCTGTCTCCCGCTCGAACCCTTCACCGGCGATCTGGAAGGCGCGCGCGAGGCGGCGAGCTGGGCGCTGGTGTGGCTGCCCGAGGGCGGCGAGGGGCTGGCCGAGAGCTATGTGAATCTCATCCCCACGGTGCAGGGCGGCACCCATGTGAACGGCTTGCGCACCGGGCTCACCGAGGCGGTGCGCGAGTTCTGCGAGTTTCGCAATCTGCTGCCGCGCGGGGTGAAGCTCGCGCCCGAGGATGTCTGGAACCGGCTGGCCTACATCCTCTCGGTGAAGCTCATCGAGCCGCAGTTCTCGGGCCAGACCAAGGAGCGCCTGTCCTCGCGCGAATGCGCCACCTTCGTGGCCGGGGTGGTGAAGGATTCCTTCAGCCTCTGGCTCAACCAGCATGTGGCCGAGGGCGAACAGATTGCCGAGCTGGCCATCGGCGCGGCCCAGGCGCGGCTGCGTGCCGGGCGCGCGGTGACGCGCAAGAAGGTGACCCAGGGGCCGGCGCTGCCGGGCAAGCTCGCCGACTGCACCGCCACCGACTCCGAGCGCGGCGAGCTGTTTCTGGTCGAGGGCGACTCGGCCGGCGGCTCGGCGAAACAGGCGCGCGATCGCGAGTTTCAGGCCATCCTTCCGCTGCGCGGCAAGATTCTCAACACCTGGGAGGTGGAGCCCGCCGAGGTGCTTGCCTCGCAGGAGGTGCATGACATTGCCGTGGCCATCGGCGTCGATCCGGGCAGCGAGGATCTCAGGCGGCTGCGCTATGGCAAGATCTGCATCCTGGCCGATGCCGACTCCGACGGCGCCCATATCGCCACGCTGCTGTGCGCCCTTTTTCTGCGCCATTTTCCGCATCTGGTGGCCGAGGGGCATGTCTATGTGGCCATGCCGCCGCTCTACCGCATTGATGTGGGCAAGCAGGTGTTCTACGCGCTCGACGACGATGAAAAGGAGGGCATTCTCGACCGCATCCGCGCCGAGAAGCTGCGCGGCACGGTCAATGTGCAGCGCTTCAAGGGGCTCGGCGAGATGAACCCGGCGCAGTTGCGCGAGACCACCATCCACCCCGACACCCGGCGTCTGGTGCAGCTCACCATCGACGACCCGGCCCAGACCCATGCCCTGCTCGACATGCTGCTCGCCAAGCGCCGCGCGGCCGATCGGCGCCAGTGGCTGAGCGAAAAGGGCGATCTGGCCGAACTCTGAGCGGC
>JAFGTZ010000312.1 GCA_016938795.1 Chromatiaceae bacterium
GACCAGCGCTCCCGATGACCGCGCCCGCGCGCGTGTCATTGCCGAGGCCTTCGAGCGTCTGGAAGATCGTTATCCCCATCTGCCCGATCTGGCCACCCAAGGCCATGTCCGTGAGTCCGAGCTGCGTTTGCAGAAGGAGATCGAGCAGGTGCGCGCCAATCTGCAACAACAGATCGAGCAGGTGCGCGCCGATCTGCAACAACAGATCGAGCAGGTGCGCGCCGATCTGCAAAAAGAGATCGAGCATGTGCGCGCCGATCTGCAACAACAGATTGAGCAGGTGCGCGCCGACCTCAAGCTGGACATCGAACAGGTGCGTTCTGAGCTCAAGCTCGATATCGAGCGGGTGCGCGCCGAGGTTGCTCACCTCAAAGTGGATCTGCTCAAGTGGCTGGTGCCGCTCATGTTCGGTCAGGTGGTCGCCATCGCCGCCCTGGTTAAACTGCTCTGATGACCTGCGCATCCGATGCGGGCAGTCTCGCCATGGCCCGCGCCATGGCCGAGCGCTTTGCCCTCGACGGCCCGGTGCGCGGCGTCGAGCCTCTGGGGCGCGGCCTCATCAATGCCACCTTCCGCCTTGACACCGCCGCAAGGCGCTATATTCTGCAGGCCATCAACCCCGCTGTCTTTCCCGATCCGCCGCGTCTGGTGCGCAATCTGCGCCGGCTCGCCGCCCATCTCGACGCCCATCCCCAGGTTGGGTTGCGCCTGCCGCGCCTGGTGCCCACCCACGAGGGTGCGGACTGGGTCAGCGAGGCGAGCGGACGACTTTGGCGCCTGACCGACTTTATCGAGGACGCCACCAGCCTCACCCAGCTTGCCACCCCGCTACAGGCGCGCGCGGTGGGGCGCGCGCTCGGACGCTTTCATCGCGCCTTCGCCGATCTGGATCCGGCCCATCTCGAACTGGCCCTGCCCGGTTTTCACGATACCCCCGCCGTGCTGGCGCGGCTTCAGGCGCTGAGCGCGCGCACCGATCCGCGCGCCGATCCCTCGGGCGCGCTCACCGCTTGTCTGGACTTTGTCGAACAGCGTCAGGCGCTCGCCGGGGTCTTGAGCGAGGCCGAACGCGCGGGCGCCGTGCGGCGGCGTATCGTGCATGGCGATCCCAAGCTCGACAATCTGCTCTTCGAGGCCGAGGGCGGCGAGGTGGCCGCGCTCATCGACCTCGATACCGTACAAGCGGGGCTGGTGTTGCACGATCTTGGCGATTGCCTGCGTTCCTGCTGCAACCGCCAGGGC
>JAFGTZ010000313.1 GCA_016938795.1 Chromatiaceae bacterium
GAAGGGGTGCTGACATGATTGATGCGTCCTGTGTGCAGCGAACGGGTGCGGGCAGGGGCCGTGCTGCTGGAAGGGTTTCAGACAATGCGGAAAGATCCCGATTATATTGGGGCCAGAATCACTGTACAGTGCCGTTTCCGGCCGAGCCGGGGTGTGGCCCACCCCAAACCGCCCGGCCTTTGTGTTGTTGTCAATGCCGTTCGATGAGGAGTCACATGAACGCACAGGAACAAACCGCCATCGAGGAACTCTTTCAGCGTCTGCGCCAGGCCGAGGCCCAAAGCGGCCCGCGCGATGCCGAGGCCGAGGCGTTGATCCGCAACCTGGTCTCCAGTCAGCCGGTTGCGCCCTATCTGATGGCGCAGGCGGTGCTGGTGCAGGAGCATGCGCTGCGCAACCAGCAGGCGCGCATCGAGGAGCTGGAGAAGCAGCTGGCCGCACGCCCTCAGCAGCAGGCTCCCCAGGCGAGCGGTGGCTTTCTTGGCGGGCTCTTTGGTGGCGGGGCGCCGCAGCCGCCCGCGCCGCCCGCGCATCCGCCGGCACAGGCCGCCAGTCGCGGCGGCTGGGGTGCGGGGCGCTCGACCACGGGGCAGCAGCCCGGCATGGCGGCGCCCTTCCAGCAGGGTGGAGGCGGCGGCTTCATGAGCGGCGCACTCCAGACGGCCATGGGAGTGGCCGGCGGCGTGCTGCTCGGTAACGCCATCGCCGGCATGTTCTCCTCCGATCCGGTCGAGGCCGCCGAGCTGCCCGCCGAGCCGGAGATGCCGGTGGAGCCGGAGTTTGGCGCCGAGGAGATGCCCATGGACGAGGGCGCCTTCCTCGACGACTTCGGCGGCGAGGAGTTCTAGTTCCGTGCGAAGCGGCGCAGCCGACGCCCGTCGGCGAGCGCCACCATCGCCAGATAGAGCCCTATGCAGAGCGCCCCCGCGAGGGCGCTCGCCCCGCCCAGCCAGGCGCTGAGCGAGGGATGCGCCAGCACCAGCCCCACGCCGAGCGCCAGATAGCCGAGAATCCGTCCCAGCTCATAGGGCACCGGATAAAAGCGTCGTCCCAGCAGCCAAGAGAGCAGCACCATGGTCGTGTAGCAGGCCAGGTGCGCCCAGGCCGCGCCCACATAGCCGTAGAGCGGCACCCACCACCAGAGCAGCGCCACCGTCACCAGGGCGCCGATGAGCGCGACCCCGGCGCCGAGCAGGGTGCGGTCGCTGAGCTTGTACCAGATAGACAGATTCACCTGAATGCCGAGCAGCACCCCCGCGAGCAGCAGGATGGGCACCACAGGCAGCCCCTCGCGATAGGCCGGGCCGACGAAGTACTGGAAGAGATCGAGATAGAGCGTGACCACCAGAAAGATCAGCATGCAGCAGATCACGAACCAGGTCATCACCAGGGCATAGAGGCTGCGCGCGTCCGCTCGCTGCGCCTGACTGAAAAAGAAGGGCTCGCCCGCGTAACGGAAGGCCTGAATGAAAAGCGCCATAAGGATGGAGAGCTTGTAGCAGGCGCTGTAGATGCCGAGCTGGGCAAGATTGCTCTCGGGGTCGCCGGGCAGCAGATACTTGAGCGCGGCGCGGTCGAGCATCTCGTTCACAATGCCGGCAAAGCCAATCACGACCATGGGGAGCGAGTAGCGCAGCAGCCGTGCGAGCAGCGCCGGGTCGATGCGCCCGAAACCGCGCAACCATTGGGGCGCGAGCAGCGCGAATTTGAGCGCGCTGGCGGCCAGGTTGGCGAGAAAGACATAGCCGATGCCAATCTCGGGGTTCCACCACTGGCCAAGCGCTGAGCCCGCATCGCGCTCGAAGGCCGCGCGGCAGAGCACCACGAAAAACACCGTGAGTCCGATGTTCGCGCCAATCTCGATGAGCTTCACCAGCGCGAAACGCAGCGCTCGCTCCTCGGCGCGCAGCCGCGCGAAGGCCGCCGCCCCCAGCGCATCGAGCGCCAGAATGGCGGCGCACCACCAGAGATAGTCGCCATGTCCCGGATGGCGCAGCAGCGCCGCGAGCGGATCGCGCCACAGCACCACAGCCAGCAAAAAGAGTCCATTGGCCAGCAGCAGCACCCCCAGCACATTGGCATAGATGCGCTGGTGCGGCCACTCACCCTGGGCGCGAAAGCGGAAATAGCCCGTCTCCAGCCCAAAGGTCAGGAGCACCGCCAGAAAGCCCATGTAGGCATAGAACTCGGCCACCACGCCATAGTCGGCGGGCGCGAAGCTGTAGGTCAGGAGCGGAACCAGCAGGTAGTTCAGAAAGCGCCCCACCACGCTGCTCAGGCCATAGATGGCGGTTTGGGAGGCGAGACGGCGCAGCGGGTTGAGCATCTTTGTAAAGAGTGGACAGCAACGAAGGGACAGGGGGCGCATTTTAGACCCATTCTGCCGCCCGTTGCGCCGAGAGGCATCGCGGTGTTTGGAATCCGGGCGCACCTCGTGGTGCAATAGTCCTATCGCGCTTCAGGAATCTGGATACCATGCAGGACTTCACCCTTGCGCTCGCGCTCTATGACTTTGTCCCTGTGCTGCTGACCGCCATTGGGCTCTGGTGGCTGGTGCGCTATGTGGCCGATCATCTGCCCGCAGCGCTCGGCATGGCCGCCTTGGGGGCCCTGTTGATTTTGCTCGGAGGGCTTGCAAAGGCGCTGTGGAAGCTGCTGGCGGCCACCCTGGGGCTTAAGCTTCCCTGGCTCTCCGAGGCGCTCTTTCCACTGATGGCGCCGGGGTTCGTGCTGCTTGCCGTGGCGCTCTGGAGCGCGACCCAGCCGGCGCGTTTGAGTCAGCGCGGGCGCTGGTTGCTGGCGCTCGGGGTGCTGTTGGCGGCGGGGCTCGCGGTGGGGCTGCGCCAGTGGGTGCTGGAGATTCCGCGCGGCTGGTTTCTCCCCCTGCTCACGCTGGCGAGTCTTGGCAGCTTGGGGGTGAATCTGCTGCTCATCGCCGCCGCCGTGCGGCTGCGCCGCTGGGAGGTTGTGGTGTTGCTGGCGCTCAATCTGGCCATGGTGTTTGCCCTCCAGCCCATGGCCCGGGCCGGCGCCCTGACGCTGCGCCAGCAGTGGATCGAGCAATCGCTCACGGCCTTCGGGGGACTGTGTTTTGCCCTCGGCATCTGGTGGCTGTGGAAGGCGGCCATGCAGGCCGAGATACGCGCGCGGCGCGCCCTGCTGCGCCAGCGCGCCGAGCACTGAGGCCGGGCGTCAGAACAGATCAATCTCGCCGCTGGCGGGTTCGATGGGCTGGATCGCGCCGCTTTCGACCAGCTCCTCGTAGAAACAGACCTGGTTGCGCCCGTTGCGCTTGGCGTAATAGAGCGCCTGATCGGCCTGATCAAGCAGCATGTGGGCAAAGGTGCCGGGTGTGATGAGCACCGCCCCGCAGCTCACGGTAACCTGTGGAATCTGCGGGAAGCGGAACTCGGCGACCTTTTCCCGGAAACGCTCGAAGGCCGTGCGCGCACCCGCGAGAGCCATGTTCTCGGTGATGACTACGAATTCCTCGCCGCCGAAGCGGAAGATGAGATCCTCCTCGCGGAAGGTCTCGCGCATCAGTTGCCCGAGCCAGACCAGCACCTCATCGCCATAGATGTGGCCGAAGCGGTCGTTGATGGACTTGAAGTGGTCGATATCGACCATGCACAGCCAATGCAGCGGTGTCTGATGGGGTTGCGGCTGGTTGCGGCGCTCGTCCTGGGGGCGGCTGCCCGAGCGCAATGCCTCGGACATGGCAATGAGGCGCTGCATGTTGGCATCGAAGGTCTTGCGGTTGAGCAGGCCGGTGAGCTGATCGTGTTGGGCGTCTTCGAGCAGGACACAGAAGTTGCGATAGACCTGCAAGAACCCCTGAATGAGCCGCGCATCCTGCGGTGTGGCCATCTGCCTGGATTGAGTGACCAGGCAGATGTTGAGCATCCGCATGTCGAGTACCGGATAGGCGGAGAGAAAGTGCCCGTTGGCCAGTTGAGTGTGATAGGTGCCGTTGATGCGTTGCGCCATGCGCAGGGCGCTGTCGATCTCGGGCTGGCCAGGGTGCTGGCTGCTGACCGTGGTGAGTGCGTTGCCCTCGCTCACATAACGCAGCGTGGAGGTGCGCTGACCGAAGGCGTCGAGCTTGAGCAGCAGCAGCTGTTCGGGCCGGAACATCTCGTTGAGTGTTTTCAGCAGGCTGAACTCAAGAATCTCGACATCGCGAATCGAGGTCAGCGAGGCCAGCCGATCAAGTAGATGAGGCGTTGTCGACACGCTTGCTCCATTTCCGCCACAATCATGGGACGCGCCGCTCGCGCCCTTCGTGGCTTTCAAGTATACCAGTCGCGCGGGAGATGTCGGTTCAATGGATCAGACTCTTTGCCTCTTGGCAAATTCCCTTGTGCAAACTGCCGGGCGATGCATTCGTGTCGAGCTGGGATGGTTTACACTTCAATCAAAGCGCGCCGGGCATCGCTCCCACGTCGCGCCCCGAAAACTGGCCCAGCCGCATGTCCGCGATCTCAAGGAGTCCAGGCGTGTTTCTCACGCGTTTTGCTCTCATGCTCATGCTTACATTCGCCGCGCCTTTGGCGTACGCGGCGGGCGGGAGCGATATCCTGCTGGCGCTCGATCATTCGCTCAGCATGAACAACAACGACCCCGGACGCGAAAGTCTGGCCGGGGCCGAGCTCTTTACCGAACTCCTGGGCGCGGACAATCGACTTGCGCTCATGACCTTTGCGCGCTCGGTTCAGCTGATCACGCCACTGACGCCCGCTGAACAGGCGCGCGGAAGGATTCTCGTCGCGCTGCGCCGCATCCGCATGGATGGCGTGCGTACCGATTTCGAGACCCTGTTGCGCGAGGGCTATGCCCATCTGCTCGACAAGGCGGCGGAGTCGGGCGCGGGCGGGAGCTGGAACGGACAGCTCATCCTCTTTACCGATGGCCAGCTGAATCTGGGCAACGAGGCCGATAATGTCACCGCGCGCGCAGCGATTCTCGACGACTGGCTGCCACGCTTTGCTGCCGCTGGCATCCGCATTCACGGCCTGGCCTTTTCGCCTGGCGCCGATCTCGATCTGTTGCGTGAGCTTGCCGAGGCAACCGGTGGTCAAGCCTTTCAGGTGGAAAATCCACGCGATCTTCAGGCGGCCTTCCTGCGTCTGTTCGAACAGACCGATCAGCCGAGTTCGCTGCCCGTGACCGATGGTCGGCTGGAAGTGGATGCCAGCGTCAAGGAGCTGCGTCTGCTGGTGCCCTCGAAGCCCGACGGCGAGCCGGTGCGTTTGTCCGCGCCCGGCAACGAGCGCCTCCAGGCCAGTGATCGGCGCGCCAATCTCGACTGGAAGCGCACCCAGCGCTTCGACCATATCACCATTACTCAGCCGCGCGCCGGCTCCTGGCGGGTCGAGGGTGGGGCTGGCGAGCCGCGCGCCTATATCGAAAGCGATCTGGATCTGGATGTCATTCTGCCTGTCATGGCTACGCGCGACGAGGAGGTGCTGCTGGTCGCGCAGCTGCTCTATAAGGGGATTGCCGTTGATCCCAGCGCGCTGGGCGCCATTGAGTTCAGCGCCGAGATTCTCGACAGCTCGGGCGCGCCGCACGATCCTGTGGTGCTGCGTCCCCGATTGATGGATGCCGAGGTGCGCGAGGCTATCCTTGGCTTCGATGCAGCCGGCAGTTATCAGGTGCGGGTCATGGCTCGGGGGCCTGGCTTCGAGCGCTCCAAGATTGCCCATATCAATATCTTAGCCAGCGCGGCCCGAGCCGCGCCCGTCGCGCGCGAGCCGGTGCGTCTCGATGAGCACGGACGCCCGCTGCCTTTTTGGTTTCAGGAGGGCGGGGGTGATGAGGTTGTCGCGAGCGAGGCGGCTCCTTCGGTGCGGCGCACGCTATCCGAGCCGGCGTCGTCTCCGGATCTTGATCCGCTCTCTGCCCCAGTTAAGCCGCACCAGAAGGCGCTTGCGATTCTGCTGGCGACGAATCTCGCCATCGTCGTGGTGCTGGGCGCCGTGCTGGCCTATTGGTGGCGTGCGCGCCGTCAGTCCAGTCGTTCACGCGAACCATTGGACGGGGGCTGAGCTTGAAGCCTACCGATTATCTCTGGTTCTATGGACTGATCGAGCTATCACTGGTCCTGTTCATCATCGCCTTGGCATCTGCCATCGCTTGGTGGCGTTTGTGGCGTGAGCGCCGTTCTTTAAAACAGGTCTGTCGCCGGGTTGATGCGCTCTGCTCCCAAGCGCTTGAGGTCTGTCGCGAGCATCCAGCCGATTTCAGTGAACAGCAGCGCGCACATCTGGCCTGCGTGCAGGCGCTGCGCACGCCCTTTCGTCGCCAGCAGCTTGCCGATGAAGGGCTCTGGAACGAGTTGCTGAGCCAGATTCAGCATCTGGTTGACAGTGTGCCAGAGCGCGCGGCAGCTGTTGCTGCGTCACCGAGTATGCCCGAGGCCACGCCTTGGCCCAGAGGCGCCGAGGCGGAGGTGGCGGGATCGGATGGCGCCGAGGCAGACGATGGGGCGGACGATGGGGCGGACGATGGCGCCGACGTCGATCAGCGCATCGACACGCTATTGGCCCAGTACAAGACAGGCATGCGCACCTTGTCGGACAGCCGCGAGATGAGCGAGGAACTGCAACAGCGTTACGCGCAGCTGCAAAGTGCCGATCAGCGCCTTGCCCAGCATCTCCATGAGAGCACGGTCCGGGATGATGCCGAGCGGACCCGGCTGCTTCAGGAACTCGATCAGTTCGCGCGCAGCAATCAGGCCTTCATGCAGGCCGCCACGGCGAGTGAGCGTGCTCTTCATGCGCTGGAAATGGAGCTTGATCTGCTCAACCAGCGCCTGCACGAGATGCGCGACAGTTTCACGCGGCATCGCCAATCGACACACAAGCTGCTGCTCGATCGAGACGCCCTGGCCGAGGAGCGCAAACGTTTGTTGATGCAGCTGAAGATGAACGAGCGCCTGGTTGCCCGTCTCAACCGCAACTACAACGCCCTGCACCGCGAATACACCCGGCTATACGAAGCAACGCGCTGAGATGTTTGTCCGTTTTGCCACGGCGCGCGCAGCGGCGCGCCGGAACAGCAAAATGGTCGCCCGTTCTGGCCTATGCTCTGTGAAAAACGCGATGTCAATCGCCAGACAATAGGACGCATTGAACCTCATGACGCCGGATCTCAACGCTTTAATGGCAGCGGTTCCTGGAGTGGTTTACCAGTTCCAGGTGTTGCCTGATGGGAGCTGGCGCTTTCTCTATCTCAGTCCAGGCGTTGAGGATCTCTTTGAAATATCCGCGCAGGCGGCCTATGCCGATCAGGATGCGCTAACGCGCTGTATCCTGCCCGAGGATCGCCAGTCGCTCCGCGCCTCGGTCGAGGCGGCAAGCACGCGTTGCACGAGCTGGTCTCACGAGCATCGCATTCGCACGCCAAGCGGTCGCATCAAGTGGGTGCGCGGGCAGGCCTCGCCCTACCCCCAGGAAGACGGCGGCATCCTCTGGCAAGGAATCCTGACCGATATCAGCGCTCGCAAGCAGTCCGAAGAGGCGCTCGCGGTTCGCGAGCAACGCTATCGCCTGCTCATCGAGCATCTGCACTCCGGTCTGGTGGTGGTCATGCCCGACAGCCGCATCAGTCTGGCGAATCAGCGCGCTGTCGAATTGCTCGAGCGCAGCCGCGATGAGCTACTGGCCTCGCATGTCACCGAGGAGGAATGGGGGCTGCTCGACGAGGACGAGAGGCTCCTGGCCCTGGACCACTATCCGGTGAAGCGCGTGATGCGTACCCGGGAGGCGGTTCGCAATCAGGTGGTTGGCATGCGTCGCGCCGATTGCGAGCAGCCACTCTGGCTGTTAGTCAATGCCTATCCGGAATTTGCGGGGCCAACCGAGCGATGGCATGTGGTGGTGACCTTCATCGACATCACCGAGCGCAAGGCCGCCGAGGAGGCGCTGCGCCGTCAGCGCCTGATGCACGCGCGCACCGAGCGTATTGCCCATATTGGCAGCTGGGAATGGGAGATCGCGACCGACCGCGTGACCTGGTCCGAAGAGATGTTTCGCATCTTTCAGCTCGATCCTGCCAAGGGCGCGCCATCCTATGCCGAGCATCGCCAGCTCTACGAGCCCGAGGATATGGCGCGATTGCATGAGGCAGTCGATCGGGCGGTGCGTTTTGGCGCGCCCTACGAGCTTGAGCTGCGTGCGATTCGCCGCGATGGGGAGCGACGCCTTTGCCTGTCAACGGGCTTTGCCGACATGAACCGCAGTGGTCAGGTGGTGCGACTGTTTGGCGCCTTGCAGGACGTGACCGAGCGCAAACGCCTGGAGGCGAGCTTGCGTGAGCTGGCGAGTACTGATGAGCTGACCGGCGTCTCGACCCGGCGTCATTTCATGGCCTGCCTGAACGAGGAATTCGCCCGTGAGCGGCGCGACGGCGAGGCGCGGGCCGCTGTGCTCATGCTCGATCTCGATCACTTCAAGCGCATCAACGACAGCCTTGGTCACGCCAAGGGCGATGCGGTGCTGCGCCACTGCGGGGCGCTCATGCGCGAGAGCGTACGCCAATGCGACAAGGTCGGGCGGCTCGGGGGCGAGGAGTTTGCCATGCTGTTGCCCGACTCCAGTCTGGATGCCGCAACGCATCTTGCCGAGCGCTTGCGCCAACGCCTGGAGGAACATCCGCTGGCGCTCGATGAGGAGCGCATCAGGGTGACTGTCAGCATCGGCGTTACCATGCTGAACGCCGAGCAGGAGGAAGTCGATGCGGCATTGCGCCGCGCTGATCGGGCGCTCTACCGCGCCAAGTCCGAAGGGCGCAACCGGGTGGTGGTGATTGCGCCCCCTTCAGGCGCGCGCGGGCTCGACAGCTCGGTCTGAGTGGTGTTTGATCCATGGCGGCGGGCCTCGGGCCTGGCCCGGTTTCTTGTGTTGATGAGCGAGGTGAACTTGACAATGAGCAACCCTGAGATTCTCGATTTTCCGGGCGCGGAGATTGATGTGCACTTCGATCGGCGTCTCTGCATCCATGTCGGCGAGTGCGGACACGCCAAGGGCGATCTCTTCGTGGGCAAGCGCGAGCCCTGGTGCCTGCCCGATGCGGTCAGCCGCGAGGAGGTGCGCGAGATTGTCGAGCGCTGCCCGAGCGGCGCGCTCACCTACACCGACAAGAGCGGCGCCGCGCCCGAGGCGGCGCCTGCCGCGAACGAGGTCATGATGGCCACCAACGGGCCACTCTATGTCACGGGCGAGCTGGCGATCGAGGGCGCGCCCGAGGACATGCCGGGGGTGAGCCGCCGCGTTGCGCTCTGTCGCTGCGGGGCCTCAAAGAACAAGCCCTTCTGCGACAACAGCCACATCGAGGCCGGTTTTCAGGACGGCGGCGCTGTGGGTGAGCGCGGACGCGGCCTGAGTGTCTCGGGTGGGCCGCTTGCCATTCGCCCCATCCCCAATGGGTCGGTGGAATTCACGGGCAACCTGAGCATTCGCGCCGGCAGCGGACGCCTCGCCTGGCAGGGCGAGAAGGCCTATCTGTGTCGCTGCGGCGCCTCGAACAACAAGCCCTTCTGCGACGGCAGCCACAAGGCCGCCGGTTTCACCAGCGACTAAGGGTCAGTCCCGCCGCCGTGGTCCGGTTGGCGGGCCGCAGCGGCCCCGACCGGAGAGCCTCCCATGTATCTGACCGCCTTTGCCCTCGGACTCAGTCTCTACATCCTGTTCAAGGTCTTTATCCGGGCCTTCTACACCGTGCGCCCCGACGAGCGCGCGGTGATCACCTCCTTTGGACGCGCCGAGCGCATCGGCAAGCTCTGGGTGAGCGATCCCGCGCTCAGCGAAGAGGAGCAGGCGCGCTATCGCTTTCCGCAACTGCGCGTCATCGGCCCGGGCGGACCCTATTTCAAATGGCCCTGGCAGGAGGTGCACAAGGTGAGCGCCGTCACCCAGGCGCTGGATCTGACCTGGGATCCAACCAAGAGCCAGGTCATGATCGAGGCGGTGACCAAGGACAATCTCACCACCGGGGTAGGCGGGCAGATCCGCTTTCGGGTGGCCGAGTCCAATCTCTATGCCTACTGCTTCGGGGTCGATAGCCCGCTGGAGCATGTGATGGGCTATTTCATCTCGGTGCTGCGCGAGCGCATCGCCAATTTCGTTGATCCCAAGGGTCAGAGTCTGGTGAGCGAGGGCGAGCTGGAGGGAGGAGAGGGCGCGAGCGCCGCCGCCGAACTCTCCGAGGGTGTCTCCATCAACGATCTGCGCAAGAACCTGCCGCTCATCAACGACTACATGGAGCAGCAGTGCCGCTCAACCGCCGCGCGCTACGGCATCGAGCTCGACGCCGCGCTCATCACCCAGATCGACCCGCCGCCCGAGGTCGATCGCGCCCTCTCGGCCATCAACACCACGCGCAATCAGGTGGCCGCCGATATCTCGACCGCGCGCGCCGACGCCGAGCAGCAGATCACCATGAGCAAGCGCGCGGTGGAGATTGCGCGCAACAACGCCCAGGCCGAGGTGGCGCCGCTGCGCGAGCTGTCCGAGACGCTCAAGCGCATCAAGTCGAGCGGCGGCTCGGCGGCGCTGCGCGCCTATGTGCGCAATCTGCGCGTGCCCCTGCTCGGGCGCGCCAGAATGATCGTGCAAACAACGGACGCCTGAGGCGCGGAGGAGCAACCCATGTTCACTGATCTCGACAGCAGTCTGGCCGGTCTCTTCTCTTTTGGGCTCGGCCTCATCTATATCCCCATCCTGCTCGCCATCGCGCGCGCGCTCGGGCTCTATGCCGTGGTCAAGGAGTGCGAGGCGCAGGTCTTCACCCTCTTTGGCAAGGTCATCGGCACCCTCGATGAGCCCGGGCTGCGCTTTCCACTGGTCTATTTCGGCCCCAAGGCGCTGCTGCTGCCTTTCTTTGGCAAGCGCTACAGGGTCTCCACCGCGCTGCGCCAGCATTATCTGCGCGATCAGATGGTCAATTCGGAGGAGGGCACGCCCATGGGGGTCGGCATCTGGTACGAGATGCGGGTGAGCGATCCGGTGGCCTATCTGTTCAGCAACGCCAATCCCGAGGGTTCGCTCCAGGCCAATGTGGCGAGCGCCGCAGTCTCGACCCTGAGCAATCTGGAAATGGACAAGATGCTGGAGGATCGCCACCAGCTCAGCCGGCGGGTGCGCGCCGAGGTCTCGCCGCTCTCCGAGCGTTGGGGCTATCAGCTCGGCTCGGTCTATATCCGCAAGGTGGCCTTCACTGATCGGCAGATGGTGGATAACATTACCGAGAAAGTGGTCAAGCGCCTGGTGCAGGTCACCAGCGCCATGAAGCAGGACGGCGAGAACCGCGTGGGGCTCATCAAGAGCCAGACCGCCTACAAGGTCTCGCAGCAGATGGCCGAGGCGGCGGCAACCCGCCCGGCCATCGTGGGCGATGCCCTCAATGCCATCGCGCGCGAGGACAGCGAGGTGCTCGATGCCGTCATGACGGTGATGGAGACCGAGCAACTGCTCGCCTCCAAGGCCGAGGTCGAGGTGCTGCCGCGCGAGGCGAACATGCTGGTGCAGCTCGGGGCGCCCCTTTGAGCGTGCCGGCGCGCGGCGGCTTCGAGAGCCTCTGTTTCGACTTCGATGGCACCCTGGTCGATAGCTCGGGGCCGGCCTACGCGGCGCTGCGTCTCGTGGCCCCGTCCTTTGGCTGCCGGGTGCCCGATGAGGCAGAATTCGCCGCGCTGCGCGCCGGACATGCCCGACGGCTTCTGAAGCGACTGGGCGTGCCCTTCTATCGGCTGCCGTCCTTTGTCGCCCGGATGCGCGCCGCGATGCGCGCGGAGCTCATGGGCGTTGCGCCTATCGACGGCATGCGCGAGACCCTGGAGCAACTGGCGCGGCGCGGCTGTCGCCTGTGCATTCTTTCCTCGAACGCGCGCGAGAGCATTCTGGCCTATCTCGAATGCCAGGGTTTGGCGGGGTTCGATCGGGTGATCGGCGACTGTCCGCTCTTTGGCAAGGCGCGCCTCCTGCGTCGTCTGGCGCGCGAGCCCGGGGTGGGGCGGATGCTCTATGTGGGCGATGAGCTGCGCGATCTGGAGGCCGCGCGTAAGGCCCGGGTCGCCTTTGCCGGGGTGGCCTGGGGCTTCACCGAGGCGCGCGTGCTGCGCGCGGGCGGGCCGGATCTCTGGCTGGAGCGCCCGGGCGATCTGCTGGAACAGGTGCGCGGCTGAAGCCGCGCGCTCACAACACACACAACGCATCATCGAGAGCGAAACAACGCCGACATGACGATTCAGACCGCGTCTTCCGAATCCCTGCGCGCCGAGTTCGCGGCGCTGCGCGCGCGGCTCGCCAACAGCATTCTTGGGCAGTCCGCCCTGATCGACCGATTGCTCATCGCCCTGCTCGCCGACGGCCATCTGCTGGTCGAGGGTGCGCCCGGGCTGGCCAAGACCACCGCCGTGAAGGCGCTGGCTGCGGGCATCGAGGGCGATTTTCACCGCATCCAGTTCACCCCCGACCTGCTCCCGGCCGATTTGACCGGCACCGAGATCTATCGCCCCCAGGATGGCAGTTTCCGCTTCGATCGCGGTCCCATCTTTCACAATCTGCTGCTCGCCGACGAGGTCAACCGCGCCCCGGCCAAGGTGCAGTCGGCCCTGCTGGAGGCCATGGGCGAGCGTCAGGTCACCATCGGGCGCGAGACCCATGCGCTGCCGCAGCTGTTTCTGGTGATGGCCACGCAAAACCCCATCGAGCAGGAGGGCACCTATCCGCTGCCCGAGGCGCAGCTCGACCGCTTTCTCATGCAGGTGCGCATCGACTATCCCGACCTTGCCACCGAGCGCGCCATTTTGCATCTGAACCGCGAACAGGCGCGCGCGAACCAGGCCGAGGAGACGCGCGCGGTGATCACGCAGGCGACCATCTTCGCCGCGCGGCACGCCATTCTCGAACTCTACATGGCCCCCGAGGTCGAGGACTATCTGCTGCATCTGGTGATGGCCAGCCGCCAGCCCGGCGCCTACGCGCGCGAACTCGACGGCTGGCTGCGCTTTGGCGCCAGTCCGCGCGCCACCCTGGCGCTCGATCGCTGCGCCCGGGCGCTGGCCTGGCTGGAGGGGCGCGACTTCGTCTCGCCCGAGGACGTGCAGGCGCTTGCGCCCGATGTGCTGCGCCATCGCATCCTGCTCTCCTACGAGGCCGAGGCCGAGGGACGCACCACCGATGCCTTTATCGCCGCCCTCCTTGACCGGGTGAGTGCGCCCTGAGCCCGACCCGTCACAGATGGATGCTTCGGTGAGTAAGACAGAAAGCAATCCGCACCCAAGCGGCCAGGGGCTCGGATTGCATGCCCTGCTCGGGCTGCGTGTGGCCGCGCGACGGCTTGATCTGGCCCCGCGCGGGTCATTGCAGGCGACGCGCTCAGGCGGGCATCTGGCGCGCTTTCGCGGGCGCGGCATGGAATTCGACGAGTCGCGCCGCTATCAGCCGGGCGATGATCCGCGCCGCATGGACTGGCGTCTGAGCGCGCGCAGCGGCGAGCCCCATGTGAAGCTCTTTCGCGAGGAACGCGAGCGTCCGCTCTGGCTGCTGGTCGATCAGGGGCCCGCGATGCGCTTTGGCACCCGCGCGGCCTTCAAGTCGGTGCTGGCCGCCGAGGCCGCCGCGCTGCTCGGCTGGGCTGCGCTGGAGGCCGGGGATCGGGTGGGCGGTCTGGTGTTCGACGAGGCGGACTTCTGTCTGCGCCAGCCCGCGCCGCGCAGTCGCGCCTGGATGCCGTTGCTCCACGCGCTCGCGCAAGCCCGCCCGCCGGGCCTGGCGCCTGCTCCGGGTCGTCTGGCCGAGATGGCGCTCAAGGCCACGCCCCTGGTGCGCCCCGGCGCCCTGGTTATCGTGCTGAGTGACTTTGCCGGGATCGGCGAACACGACCGCGACTGGCTGGCGCGGCTCGGGCGGGGTGGCGAGATGCTGTGGGTGGCGGTGCGCGACCGGCTCGAAGCCGAACCGCCGCCGCCGGGGCGCTATCCGCTGTGCGACCCGGCGGGGCGCGTCCAGTGGCTTGACCTGCGCACCCCCAAGGCCCGCGTCCAGTGGGCCGAGCGCTGCGCGGAGCGCGCCGCGCGGCTCGATGCCCTGGCGCGTGCGCTGGGCGCTCATCTGATCTGGCTGACTACGGGTGAGACGGTGGCCTCCAGTCTGGCGGCAGGTCTGGCGACTCGCCCGTTGCGCGCTAGCCGAGCGGGAGGCGGGCGATGAACCCCGATCCGCTCGCCGCGCTGCGCCCCTGGCACGACCCCGCGCCTGTCCCCTGGTGGCCGCCCGCACCGGGCTGGTGGCTGCTCGCCGCGCTTCTCTGTCTGGCGCTTGCTCTGGCGGCGAGGCACTGGTGGCGTGCGCGTCATGCACGCGCCCTGTCGCGTGCGGCCCTGGGCGAATTTCTCGCGCTGCGCGCGCGCTGTCGCGACGGCGCCCTGGAGCGCCGCGCCTGTCTGGCCGCGCTCTCGGCCTTGCTGCGCCGACTCGCCCTGGCCCTCTATCCGCGTGCGCGGGTGGCGGGTCTGAGTGGGCGGCGCTGGCTGGCCTTTCTCGACGCCACGGGCGGCGGCGGGGCCTTTGGCGCGGGGGCTGGGCGGGTGCTCATCGAGGATGCGCTGCGTCCCCAGGGCGCCCGCGCCAGTGGTGACGAGGCGGCCCTTTGGGTGCTGGCCGAGCACTGGATTCGCGCCCAGTCGGGGCGCGGGAGGTCGTCCGCGTGTTGACCTTCGACTGGCCCTGGCTGCTGCTCGCGCTGCCCTTGCCGCTGCTGGCGCGGGCGCTGCTCGCGCCCATGCGCGACGCGGGCGGTCAGGGTTTGCGTCTGCCGCTGGCCGATGCGCTGACCGCGCCCGCGCTGGCGCGCGACACCA
>JAFGTZ010000314.1 GCA_016938795.1 Chromatiaceae bacterium
GAGATGCAGCCCATCTATCTGCGCCATGACGAGATCCAGATTCTGGGGATTGTCTCGGCGGTGGTGCGCATGACCGACTGAACGGCCTTTCTGGCGTTCCCCTGGCATTCCCCGCCCCAGTAGAGTTGCGGACTTCTTCTCAGAACAAGTCATTCCAGAATGTTCTAGATCATTCTGAAATGACTCAGAACAGGCTAGATGGTGTCGTCACAAGATGCGCCCCAGATGGCGACGCCGTCCGTGCGCATTGCGCACCGTTTCGTTAGCCTTCGAGCCTTGCGCTTGTGACGACACTCTCTAGCCCGGCAGTGTGGGGAAGCCGGCGCGCGGGCCCATGCCGTAGCGGTCGCGGCTGAAGAGCGGCGGCCCCTGCATGTAGACGCAGACCAGGCGGGCGAGCGATTCGAGGGCGTCGAGATGGATGCGCTCGTAACCGTGCGAGGCATCGACCCCGAAGGTGACCAGGGCGGTGCGCACGTCGTTGCCGGCCTCCAGGGCGGCGGCGCTGTCGGAGCGGTAGTAGCGGAAGACATCACGCTGGTGCGGGATGGCAAACTCCTGGCAGAGCTGGATGATGCGGTGCGTGAGGTGGTAATCGAAGGGGCCGCTTTGGTCGGCCATGGCGATGGTGACGCCAAACTCGCTGGAGTTCTGGCCGGGCGCCGTGGTGCCGTTGTCGATGGTGAGCATCTCGGCGACATCCTGATGCAGCGCTGCCGAGGCGCCCGAGCCGACCTCCTCCGAGATGGTGAAGAGCGGATGGCAATCGACCGGCAGGGGCAGTCCCTCGCGCCGCACCGCCTCGATGGCGGCGAGCAGCACGGCGGCGCCGGCCTTGTCGTCGAGATGGCGTGAGTTGATAAAGCCGGTGTCCGTCAGCTCGGGCGCGGTGTCGATAGCCAGATAGTCGCCCACATGCACGCCAAGGCGCAGCAAATCCTCCAGGGTGCGCACCCGCGCGTCGATGCGAAACTCCACAAAGTCCCAGCCGCCCGGCTGGTTGTCGATCTCGGGGCCGAAGGTATGGCCCGAGGCCTTGAGCGGCAGAATGGTGCCGCGCCACTGGCCGGTGTCGGTAAAGAGCGTAGCGCGCGCGCCCTCGGCAAAGCGGGCGTTCCAGTGCCCGACCGGCACCAGTTGCAGCCGCCCGTTCTCTTTCAGCCCCTTGACCATGGCGCCCAGGGTGTCGATATGGGCGACGATGGCGCGATCGGGCTGTGACACCCGCCCCTCCAGGGTGGCCCGGATGGCCCCGCGCCGGGTGAGTTCGAAGGGCACCTCAAGGCGTTCGAGCTGCTCGCAGACCAGATGCACCGCCCGATCGGTGTAGCCCGATGGACTGGGGGTAAAGAGCAGTTTCAGCAGCGTATCGACCAGATAGCTCGAATTAATGGCAGGCAGCTTCACGCACAGTCCTCCCGGCTCACGGTTCGCGGGAACAGCAGGTCAATGAAACGCTCGGCAGTCGGCTGTGGCTCATGATTGGCCAAACCCGGGCGCTCATTCGCCTCGATGATGACATAGTCGCGCCCGCCGACATGGGGCACGATGAAATCCAGCCCGGTGACTGGAATATCAAGCGCACGCGCGGCGGCGATGGCGGCCTCTTCCAGACAGGGATGCAGCTCGGCGGTGACGTCGTGAATGGTGCCGCCGGTGTGCAGATTGGCGGTTTTGCGCACCCGCAGCGGCTCGCCCTCAGGCAGCGTCTGGTCAAGCTCGTAGCCGGCCTGACCGACACAGCGGCGGGTTTCCTCATCAAGCGGAATGCTGCTCTCGCCACCCGTGGCGGCGCGCCGGCGACGGCTCTGGATCTGGATAAGCTCGCGGATGCTGTGACGCCCGGTGCCCACCACCTGGGCCGGACGCCGCACGGCGGCGGCCACCACATTGAAGTCGATGACGATAATGCGCAGATCCTCGCCCTCGACATATTCCTCCAGAATCACCGTCTCGCAGATCCGCCGCGCCGTCGCGATGGCGCTCTCGAGCGTCTCGGGGTCGCGCACATCGACGCTGATGCCCGCGCCCTGCTCGCCGCGCGCGGGTTTTACCACCAGAGAACCCACCCGCGAGAGAAAGGCCTCGGCCTGATCGAGCGCCTCGACCCGCACCTGCTCGGGTACGCGCAGCCCGGCCTGACGCAGCAGGCGATGCGTGACCGCCTTGTCGTCGCAGCGACTCATGGCCACGGCGCTGGTCAGTTCGCTCAGACTCTCGCGGCAGACGATGCGCCGCCCCCCGAGCACCAGCGCGAAATAGCCCGCCTCGGCATCGAGCACCTCGACGCAGATACCGCGCCGGCGCGCCTCGTCGATAATAATGCGAGCATAGGGGTTGAGATCGGCCTCGGGCTCGCGCCCGATGAACAGCGGCTCGTTGAAGGCGTTCTTGTTCTTGAGCGCAAAGGCGGGAATGCGCTCGAAGCCGAGCTTTTGATAGAGCCGAATGGCGTGTTCATTATCGTGGATGACCGAGAGGTCGAGAAAGGCCCGCCCGCGTGCCTGATAGTATTCCGCCACCTGACGCACTAGCGCCTCGCCAATGCCCGGATAGGGCGCCTGGGCATCGACCGCGAGCGCCCAGAGACTGGCGCCGTTCTCGGGATCCTGAAAGGCGCTGACATGATCCACACCATTGACCGCGCCCAGCAGACTGCCATCCTGTTCATCCTCGGCCACCCAGTAGGTGAGAATGCGCGAGGTGCGCTGGCGCCAGATGAAATCCGCGCCCGGAGGCACCATGCGCCGGCTGGTGTAGAGCCGCTGGATGGCCTCGGCATCGGCGTGACTGTTGAGCAGGCGCACATGAAACCCCTTGGGGCGGCGCTGGCAGGACTGATAACGCTCGAACCAGAGCCGGAAGGTATGCGAGGGGTCGAGAAAGAGATCCTGGGGCGCGTAGGAAAGCACCACATGGGGATCGTTGAGATAGAGCGCCACGTCGCGCCGCCCGGGGCGCTCGTCCTGGAGTGCGCGGGCAAGTTCCGCCGGATCGGTGAAGGTCTGCCCGAAGAGCAGACGCCCCCAGCCGCAATCGACCGAGGCCGAGCGGCCCAGACTGTGGTCGGCGCGCGGGCGCCGATCCCAGTTCTTGACCGAAGGGGCGCGGCTGCGTTCGAGACGGTGATGAATGCGCTCTTTGCTGCTCATGCCGGATGTCCTCCTGCGTCACTGCCTGGTTCATCCAAAAGGGTCATACCCCTTGTTCCTGAAGCCACAGCTCCAGCAACGCCAACTGCCAGAGCTTGGAGCCGCGCAGCGGGGTGAGATGCGCCTCCGGCGCGGCCAGCAGTTCGTCCACATAGGCGGCCTGAAACAGACCCCGTTCACGCGCGCGGGGGGCATGCAGCACATCGCGCATCATCTCCAGCACCGCACCGCGCGGGTACTTGAGCGCCGGCACGGGGAAATAGCCCTTGGGCCGGTCGATCACCTCGCGCGGAATCACGCGCCGCCCAACCGCCTTGAGCACGCCTTTGCCGTCATCGCACAGCTTGAAGTCATCGGGCATGCGGGCGGCCAGCTCGACCAGCTCATGGTCGAGAAAGGGCACCCGCGCCTCCAACCCCCAGGCCATGGTCATGTTATCGACCCGCTTGACCGGATCATCGACCAGCATGATCTGCTGGTCGAGACGCAGCGCCTTATCGACCGGCGCATCCGCGCCCGGCTGGCCAAAGTGCGCGGCGATGAAGGCGCGGCTGTGATCCGCGCCATGAAAGCGCGGATCGACCGCACGGCAATAATCCGCATGCGAGCGGTCGCAGAAGGCGCGCGCATAGTCCTCCGCCGGGTTCTGGCTGCCCACCATGGGCGGATACCAGTGATAGCCGGCGAACACCTCATCGGCGCCCTGCCCGCTTTGCACCACCTTCACATGCTTCGACACCTCGTGCGAGAGCAGATAGAAGCCGATGACATCGTGGCTGACCATGGGCTCGGACATGGCGCGCACACAGCCGGGCAGCTCGGGGAGCAGGCGCGCGGTTGAATCGACGCGGATCTTGTGGTGCTCGGTGCCATAGTGGCGCGCGATGAGGTCGGAATACTGGAACTCATCGCCCACCTCCTCGCCGACACTCTCAAAGCCCACCGAGAAGGTGTTGAGACCCCGCTGCCCCTGTTCGGCGAGCAGCCCCACGATGAGGCTCGAATCGAGCCCCCCAGAAAGCAGCACGCCCACATCCACATCGGCCACCAGACGGCGCTCGACGGCGGTGCGCAGACTCCCGAGCACGCGCTCCTGCCAGTCCTCGAAGCTGAGCGCGCGCTCGTCGTCCGGGGTTTCGAACAGAGGCTGCCAGTAGCGCTCATCACGCTCGCGCCCATCGGGCTCGATGACGCGGATGGTGGCGGGCGGGAGCTTGCGCACCCCCTTGAGGATGGTGTGGGGCGCGGGCACCACGGCATGAAAGTGCATGTAGTGGTGAAGGGCCACGGGGTCGATGTCGGTGTCGATGCCGCCCCCGGCGAGCAGCGCGGGCAGGGTTGAGGCAAAGCGCAAAGCACCCGGTGTGGCGGCGAGATAGAGCGGCTTGATGCCGAGCCGGTCGCGCGCGAGCGTCAGACGGCCCGAGTCGCGCTCGGCGATGGCGAAGGCGAACATGCCGTGGAAACGCTCGACACAGCGCGCGCCCCAGGCATGAAAGGCCTTGAGCACCACCTCGGTGTCGCCGTGCGAAAAAAAGGCATAGCCCTTGGCCTCAAGCTCGGCGCGCAAGGCACGGTAATTGTAGATACAGCCGTTAAAGGCGATGGAGAGCCCCAGGGCGCTATCGACCATGGGCTGGGCGGAATGGGGGCTGAGGTCGATGATGGAGAGCCGACGGTGGGCGAGGCATACCCCGCCCTGCTGCCAGAATCCCTGACCATCAGGGCCGCGCGGGGCGAGCGCGGCATTCATGGCCGCCAGCGCACCGAGATCGAGCGGGCGCGTGTCAAACCGGATTTCACCACAGAAACCACACATGGGCGTTCCTCCTTCTGGACTGGCTTCGAGGTTGAGCGAAGACATCCACGGCAGGCACGCACTCAGGGTGGGCGCACTGACGGCCAAGAGACGGGGCTAACTGGCTAACCAACCGCTGGCGGTCGGGCGCGCCAGGGCCGCGCGCAATCACAGACCCCGCTCCGCCGGGGGCGTCATGCCGGGCAGGGGAAGGCCGGCACTCGGGGCAAGGAAAGAGACAGGACCGATCGGCTGATCACTCATGGCCTTTCGTCCGCAGATCTGAACTTTTCGCGACAATTCGCCACTCATTGTACCGGAACAGTGGGCCATGTTCCAGGCAAGTGGACAAGGCTTCCCTTTCGCCAGGCGCATCCCCATTCTGAATCCATGCCACGGCGCCCTCAAATGGACGCTCTTCATGCCACGTTTTTATTGATAGGGACAGGCAACAATGACAGAACACGCCAAGGTGTCGAGCATACTGGCACAGAGTCATTACGCGGGCAGCCTCGATGCCGAATCCGAGGAGGAGGTCTATGACGCGCGCAAGGAGGCCCTGGTGCATAGTCTGCTGGAGGAGATCGGCGAAGACCCGGAGCGCGAAGGGTTGCGCCGCACCCCGCTGCGCGTGGCCAAGGCGCTCGATTTTCTCACCAGCGGCTACCAGATGTCGGCCGAGGACATCATCAAGAAGGCGCTCTTCGAGGAGGATGTGCGCGAGATGGTGATCGTGCGCGACATCGAGTTCTATTCGATGTGCGAACACCACATGCTGCCCTTCTTCGGTCATGCCCATGTGGGCTATCTGCCCAACGGCAAGGTGGTAGGGCTGAGCAAGATCGCCCGCGTGGTCGATGTCTTCGCGCGCCGCCTCCAGGTGCAGGAGCGCCTGACCAATCAGGTGGCCGACGCCCTCATGGAACATCTGGAGCCGCACGGCGTGGCGGTGGTCATGGAGGCCAGCCACACCTGCATGATGATGCGCGGGGTGCAGAAACAGCAAAGCACCACGGTCTCGAGCGCCATGCGCGGCAGCTTCGACTCGGACGCGCGCACCCGGGGCGAGTTCATGAGCTTTATTCGGCGCTGAAGCCGCTCCAAGAGGCGCGACGCCGTCCATCGCGACTCGCTGCCCGCGAGCAATCCCGACCCGGCGCGCCTCAAGTCCCGCTCTTTAGGGCGGGCAGTGCACGGCGCTCGTCACGCACTGGGAGGCTTCTTGGTTCGGTTCGCGTGCCGTTCAAGCCTCTCGGCGACTCGCCACCCTGCGTGCAAAATCAGGGAATTCCCTATCCACAGATTCAGTCAAAGCGATATAGCATTATTTCTCATTTTGGTGCGCATCGATCGCTGGCGCTGACCTGCCTCCGGCGGGCTGGCAGAAGACAGCACGGGATCCTGGGCGCGCAAGGTCGATGCGCATCAAG
This sequence comes from Chromatiaceae bacterium, assembly GCA_016938795.1. GTDB lineage: Bacteria > Pseudomonadota > Gammaproteobacteria > Chromatiales > Chromatiaceae > Marichromatium. The sequence goes on from JAFGTZ010000314.1 coordinate 6,381, forward strand.
CCCCATCTTGCATGAGAACAGGACACTGCGGGACAAGACGCACCTCAGTCCATCACCAAGAACAAAAACAGCACAGCCTCCAGGCGAATAGTCGTGCTTGCGGAGACCCCTATGCATGCGCCCGAGCGTTCCCGCGATCTCAACGCGGGCACGGGAGCGCCGCTCAGCGCCCCCCTCTGGCCAATGATCGATGCCTGCCCAGCAGTGGCTGGCATCTCGCACACAGATATAGCGCCCTCTGAGGCGCTCACCCGGCCGGTTGACATCCACCTTGACGCACGGCGACGCATCCTGCGTTGCGAATGCGACATCGAGATACTGCTTGGTTATGCATCGTTCCTCTTGCATGGCGCCCCTTGGCAGATCCTCTTCACCGAGCGCAGCCAGGAGCGGCTCAATCTGGCCTTTGCCGAACTCGACGCGCTAAGGCATCCGCATTGGATACTCTTTGAAGCGCCTGCTTTACTTGCGCGACATGCCGATGGCGCGCTCTGCCCGATCAGCGCAAGCCTTGGCTCCCAGTATCGCGATGGCCCCAAGGGTTACAGGCTTCAGCTTGCACCGGCTGAGGCTTGCGACAGATCGCCCGCGCCGCCCCGAGCCGGCGTCTCCAGGCCGGAGAGCGATGGTGGAGAGGCGGCGCAACTGCTCAACCGATTGAACGCGCGTTTGCGCCAACATCGGCGTCTCGGGCGCGGCTGCGCGCTCATCCTGATTGATTTTGTGGATATCGAACAGCTAAGCGCCTCGCTGGCACGCGAGGAGCATCGTCAGATTGCGCAAACCCTTTGCGAGCGTCTCGCGGCCTGCCATCGCGATCAGGACGAACTGATCCGGCTCGCGCCCCTGGCCTTTGCCCTCATGCTCGACGACATCAGCGGCGAGCACTCCGTCAAGCGCGTCGCGCAACGTCTGCGCACACGCCTCAGCGAGCCGCTGCGCGTCCAACAGAAGACACTTCAGCCCCAGCCGCGCATCGGCATGGCGGCCTATCCCGATCAGGGCTTCGAGGCGCGCGATTTGTTGCGCCAGGCCGAAGGCAACCGCTAAGCGCTCAAACACAAACCCCGGCGCGCGGGCCGGGGTTTTGAGGGCGGGAAGGTCTGGCCTTAGTTACGGGTCTTGTCCACCAGCTTCTTCTCGCGAATCCAGGGCATCATCTCACGCAGGCGCTCGCCGACCTCCTCGATCTGATGCTCGGCGCCGAGACGACGCATGGCCTTCATCGAGGCCGCGCCGGCCTGATTCTCCAGGATGAATTCACGCGCGAACTGGCCGGTCTGGATTTCGGTCAGAATGCGCTTCATCTCAGCCTTGGTTTCGGCGTTGACGACGCGCGGACCGCGGGTCAGATCGCCGTACTCGGCCGTGTTGGAGATGGAGTAGCGCATGTTGGCGATGCCGCCCTCATAGATGAGGTCAACGATCAGCTTCACCTCGTGCAGACACTCGAAATAGGCCATTTCAGGCGCGTAACCGGCCTCGACCAGGGTCTCGAAACCGGCCTGGATGAGCGAGGTCAGACCGCCGCACAACACCGCCTGCTCGCCAAAGAGGTCGGTCTCGCACTCTTCGCGGAAATTGGTCTCGATGATGCCGGCACGACCGCCGCCATTCGCGGAGGCATAGGCCATGGCGATGTCGCGCGCCTGACCGGTGGCGTTCTGATGGACTGCAATCAGCGAAGGCACGCCACCGCCCTGGGTGTAGGTCGAGCGCACCAGATGGCCCGGACCCTTGGGGGCGATCATGATGACGTCGAGATCCTCGCGCGGCACGATCTGGCCAAAGTGGACGTTGAAGCCATGCGCGAAGGCCAGGGCCGCGCCCTGCTTGATGTTCGGCTCGACCTGCTCGCGATAGAGCGCGGCTTGATGCTCGTCGGGGGCAAGGATCATGACCACGTCGGCGCCGGCCACGGC
>JAFGTZ010000315.1 GCA_016938795.1 Chromatiaceae bacterium
GAGCTGGTGGCCGGGGTGCGTTTCAAGGCCTGGCAGCCGCCCTCGGGGCTGCATCCCAGCCTGCCGGCCCACAATCCGCTGGTGTTCGATCTGCTTGACACCTGGAACCAGCGCAGCCTGGGCGGCTGCACCTATTACGTGGCCCATCCTGGCGGGCGCAGCTATGACAGCTTTCCGGTCAACGCCAACGAGGCCGAGAGCCGGCGCGTGGCGCGGTTTCGCGCCATGGGCCACAGCCCGGGACGGATCGAGGCGCCGGCGGAGGAACCGAGCGGCGACCTTCCCTTCACCCTCGACCTGCGCTGGAGCGGGCCGTGTTGAAACTCCCTGAGGCGGATGCTCTAATGACTCGAAGCGCCGCTCCCGAGGCCCCCGCCATGGCTGACACCCTCCTCTCCGCTGCCGCCCCAACCGGCCTCTGCGGCAGCTATCGTCCCCCCCAGGAGGGGTTTGACGAAATGTGCCTGCCGAACGGTCGAATCCGACCCCATTGGCAGTACCTGTCCGAGGCCCTCGATCGCCTGGGGCCGGCGGCCCTGCATGGCCGTGTGCGCGAATCGCGACGCCTGATCCGCGACAACGGCATGACCTACACCCTGCAGGGCGATCTGCAAGGCCAGGGCGATCCGCAGGGCCTGTCACGTCCCTGGGAGCTGGATCTGATTCCCTTGCTGATCCAGAGCGAGGAATGGGCCCTGATCGAGCGCGGCCTGATGCAACGGGCCGAGCTGCTCAACGCGCTTCTGCTCGATCTCTACGGCGCACGCCGGGTGCTGCGCGCGGGCCTGCTCCCGCCGGAACTCATCCTCGCGCAAAACAGCCTCATACTCGCCTGCGACGGCATCAAGGTGGCCCGAGACCGCCCCCTGGTGCTCTATGCCGCCGATCTGGCGCGTCTCCCCGACGGCGCACTCTGCGTGGTTGCCGATCGCGCCCAGGCGCCCTCGGGGGCGGGCTACGCGCTCGAAAACCGCATCGTGCTCTCGCGGGTGCTGCCGAGCCTGTTTCGCGATTCGCATGTGCATCGTCTGGCCGGTTTTTTTCGCACCCTGCGCGCCAGTCTGCGCGCCCTGGCGCCGCGCCGCGCGCTCGACTCGCTGCGCATCGTGCTGCTCACCCCGGGGCCGCGCAACGAGGCCTACTTCGAGCACGCCTATCTGGCCAACTATCTGGGCTATACCCTAGCGCAGGGCGATGACCTCACGGTGCGCGACGGCGCCCTGTGGCTGCGCACCCTCAATGGCCTTGAGCGAGTGGATGTGGTGCTGCGGCGGGTCGATGACGACTGGTGTGACCCCCTGGAGCTGCGCGGCGATTCGCTGCTCGGGGTGCCTGGTCTTTTGCAGGCGGTGCGCGCGGGCAACCTCACCCTCGCCAACGCGCTCGGCAGCCGCATCCTCGAACACCCGGCGCTCGCGGCCTTTCTACCCGATATCTGCCGCGAACTACTCGGCGAAGAGCTGCAACTGCCGAGCCTGCGCACCTGGTGGTGCGGCAGGCCCGCCGACCGAAGCTTCGTGCTCGCCAATCTTTCCCGACTGCACATCCGACGCCTGCACCCGGACATCCGCCCGAGCTGTCTGCGGGGCGCACAACTCAGCACCCAGGCCTTGCGCGAACTCGCCGAGGCTATCCGCGCCAACCCGAGCGCCTATGTGGCACAGGAAGAGATCCCCGGGGCGACTGTGCCAGTGCTGGGGCGCGATGCCCTGGAATCGCGGCGCGCCATCCTGCGCGCCTTTCTGGTGGCCGAGGAGACGGGCTATGCGGTCATGCCCGGCGGCCTTACCCGGCTGGTATCGAGCGACAGCAGCCTTGGCTTGAGCAACCAGCTGGGCGGCTTGAGCAAGGACACCTGGGTACTGGCCTCCGAGCCCGAGCGCGAGGAGACCCTCATCCCCAAGGCCAGCGTCTACAGCCCGGCGATACGCCTCACCAGCGAGGTTTCCAGCCGGGTCGCGGATAATCTCTACTGGATTGGGCGCTATTCCGAACGTGCCGAGGGTCTGGTGCGGCTCTTGCGCATCATCGTGCTGCGCGCCAACGATCGCCTCAACGGCTCCGGCGCGAGCGAGCAGGAGGACTGTCTGCGTCTGCTGCTTCAGGCCCTGACCCAGCAGACGCTGACCTTTCCCGGTTTCATTGGCGAAGGGGCCGAGGCGCGTCTCGCCAACCCCATGCCAGAACTGCTGTCGCTCATCACCGAGCTACCTCGCGTTGGAGGACTGCCGCAAACCCTGCAAGCGCTGGTGATGGCGGCCTGGTCGGTGCGCGACCGACTCTCCGCCGACACCTGGCGGGTGGTGGATGCCATCGACGAGCGCCTGCGCGCCCTGACCGAGCATCCCGTCGAGCAGCTGGAAGACACCCTGGATGCACTCGATCCCTTGATCACCGCCCTGGTCGCCTTTGGCGGCCTGACGCGCGAAAACATGAGCCACAGCGAAGGCTGGCAGTTCCTGGAGTTGGGACGACGTCTGGAACGCGCCGTGAACACCACCACCCTGCTTGCGGGCACCCTGGTCCCGCACTCGGGCGAGATGGCCGAGGGCATGCTTGCCGAGGCGGTGCTTGGCGTCACCGACAGCCTCATCGCCTATCGGCGCGGCTATCAGAGCGGAACCCGCGTGGGCGCCCTGCTCGATCTGGTGTTTCAGGATGAGTTCAATCCCCGTTCGCTGGCCTTCCAGCTCGATCGTCTGGAGGAGCTGGTGCGCGCCCTGCCGCGCGAGCGCGGCTGCCTGGGGCGCACCCGCGCCGACAAACTCGCGCTGGAGGCGGCCTCCGCGATTCGCCTCGCGGATATCGACCGTCTGGCGGATCTCCCCGAAAACAGCCAGCGACGCGAGGCGCTCGACGCATTGCTGGAGCGCATCGCGGCCATCCTGCCGCAGCTTTCCGATGAGATTACGGCACTCTATTTCCGCCATGAAGACCGCCCTCACTCCCTCTTGGCGCGACGCACCAGCCGATGAAATATCGCATCACGCATCTCACCCAATACGACTACAGCGAGCCGGTCTCGCTGTGCCACAACCTGGCCCATCTGAAGCCGCGCACCCAGCCCGGACAGACCTGTTTCGCCAGTCAGGTCAAGGTGGAACCCACCCCCGCCGTGGCGCGCGAATACCGGGATTTCTTTCAGAATCAGGTCAAGTATTTCGCGCTACAGCAGGCGCACCAGCAGCTCAAGGTCACCGCAGTCAGCGATGTTGAGGTCCGCCATCAGCCCATTTCCAGCGCGGAGGCGCTTCGGCGTCCCTGGGAGGCGGTGCGCGAGGGGCTCTGTCAGGACCATCCTGAGGCCTGTCTCCTGACCCTGGACTCGCCCTACATCAGGATCGAGGCGGCCTTGCGCGACTATGCCGCGCCCTCCTTCCCGCCCGGACGGCCCTATCTTGAGGCCATCCGGGAGCTGAACCATCGGATCTACACCGACTTCACCTACGACCCGAACTTCACCGAAGTGGCCACGCCCATGCAGGAGGTGCTGGAGCATCGGCGCGGGGTGTGCCAGGACTTCGCGCATGTGGCCATTGGCTGCGTGCGCGCCCTGGGCCTGCCGGCGCGTTATGTGAGCGGTTATCTGGAAACCCTGCCGCCGCCCGGCTCGCCCAAGCTGCGCGGCGCCGATGCCTCGCACGCCTGGTTTGCGGTCTATCTGCCAGGCGAAGGCTGGGTGGATTTTGATCCCACCAATGACCAGATGCCTGAAGAGCAGCACATCACCACCGCCGTGGGGCGAGACTTCGGCGACGTAACCCCGGTGCGCGGGGTGCTCTATGGCGGCGGCGAGCACAGCCTGAGCGTCTCAGTCGATGTCGAACGCCTGGAGTGAGCGGGTCGGCCCTCCAGACTGGCTACTTGCGTGCCGGCAAACAAAAAGGGCTTAGAGTGAGAAACTCTAAGCCCTTGATTTGTATGGTAGCGGGGGCAGGATTTGAACCTACGACCTTCGGGTTATGAGCCCGACGAGCTGCCTGACTGCTCCACCCCGCAATTGATGTTTCAATTATATTTCGGTTTCTTCGGAAGCGCAAGTTTTAATTTCTTGTGCTTTTTGACTGTTTGGCCGAAGACCCGATGAATTGAGTTGCGTATTCTAGCCAAGCCCAAAAGCAAATGCAAGCCCTAATTGGCTTAACCTGCGCGCCGCGCCCCAGCGTAGTACACTGGCGTCAGGTCGCCACCGGGGCGGCCCTGGCGCTCTCGCGCGAGAGCGCCTGCTGTTCGAGAACAAGGCACGGCCATGCTCCATATTCAGATTGATACCCTTTGCCACATCATCGACAAGGCCCGCGAGTTTCAGGCCAAGGAAGAGGTGGTGCTGCCCGATGATCCGGCCAGCCCCTCGGAGGACTGGGCTCTCCAGGTTCTGGCCGACCACAGCGAGGACTACAGTCTGCGCGCCATGACCGACGCCATCGGCGAGATGAGCGAGCGCCAGCGCGCTGAGCTGGTGGCGCTCATGTGGCTTGGGCGCGGCGACTACAGCGTCGAGGAATGGGAGGGCGCGGTGGACGACGCCATCGGCGAGCACTCGCTGCGCGCCGCCGCCTATCTGCTCTCGCACCCGCTCATTTCCGATCATCTCGAAGAGGGCCTGATCGCCCTCGGCTACTCCTGTCAGGATTGAGCCTCAGCGCGGCCCGCTCAGGCGTCGCGCAATCCCAGCACATCCTGCATGTCGTAAAGACCCCGATCGCGCGCGGCAATCCAGGCCGCCGCGCGCGCGGCGCCGCGCGCGAAGGTCATGCGGCTGCTGGCCTTGTGCGCAATCTCGATGCGCTCGCCCTCAGCGGCAAACCAGACGCTGTGCTCGCCCACCACATCGCCCGCGCGAATGGTCTCGAAACCAATGGTGCGACGCTCGCGCGGTCCGGTGTGGCCCTCGCGTCCATAGACTGCGACCTCGGCGAGATCGCGCCCAAGCGCCTCAGCCACCACCTCGCCCATGCGCAGCGCGGTGCCCGAGGGGGCATCGACCTTGTGACGGTGGTGCGCCTCGATAATCTCGACATCCACCTCGTCACCCAGCACGCGCGCGGCCATGTCGAGTAGCTTGAGGCAGAGATTGACGCCAACGCTCATGTTCGGCGCGAAGACAATGCCGGTCTGCTCGGCAGCCCTGGCAATGCTCGCACGCTGGCCCTCGTCGAGCCCCGTGGTGCCGATTACCAGCCGCTTGCCGGCAGGCGCGCAGAGTGCCAGATGCTCCAGGGTGACCGCCGGCGCGGTGAAGTCGATGAGCACATCAAAGGCATCAAGCACCTCGCCCAGCGCGGGCGCGATGGGCACGCCAAGCGCGCCCACCCCGGCCAGCTCGCCGGCATCGGCGCCGAGCAGCGAACTGCCCGGGCGCTCGCTGGCCGCGCCCAGGCGCAGGCCATCGGTCTGGGTCACGGCCTCGATGAGGGTGCGCCCCATGCGCCCCCCCGCGCCGGCAACGGCGATGCGAATCTCGTTCATCGGTCAAAGCCCCATTTTCTCGAAAAAGCTCTTCACCCCGTCGAGCCAGGAATGCGACTGCGGGTTATGTCGCGAGCCGCTATCGCGCATGCTCTCCTCGAACTCGCGCAGCAGCTCCTTCTGACGCTCAGTGAGATTCACCGGGGTCTCGATGGCCACCCGGCAAATGAGATCGCCCACCACCCCGCCGCGCACCGATTTCACGCCCTTGCCGCGCACACGGAACATCTTGCCGGTCTGGGTGCCGGGCGGGATCTTCAGCATCACCTTGCCATCGAGCGTGGGCACCTCCAGCTCGCCGCCGAGCGCGGCGGTCACAAAGCCGATGGGCACCTGACAGTAGAGATTGCTGTCCTCGCGGGTAAAGATGGGATGCGGCTGGATCTGGATCTGCACATAGAGATCGCCCGCCGGACCGCCGTGCTCGCCGCGCTCGCCCTCGCCCGAGAGACGGATGCGATCGCCGTTGTCAACGCCCGCCGGCACCTTCACCGAGAGGGTCTTTTCCTCCTGCACCCGACCGCGCCCGCGACAGTGCGGACAGGGTTCCTCGATCACCTGACCGCTGCCGCGGCACTCGGGACAGGTCTGCTGAATGGAGAAAAAGCCCTGCTGCATCCGCACCTGACCCACACCGCCGCAGGTGGGGCAGGTCTTGGCCTGGGTGCCGGGCTTGGCGCCGGTACCGCCGCAGAACTGACAATCGACTTGAATGGGGATGCGAATCTTCACATCCTTGCCCGCGACCGCCTCTTCCAGGGTGAGCGAGAGGTCGTAGCGTAGATCCACCCCGCGCTGGGCGCGCCGTCCCGGCCCGGCACGTCCGCCACCGCCAAAGATGTCGCCAAAGACATCGCCGAAGATGTCGGAGAAGGAACCCGCGCCGCCAAAATCGCCGGGGCCGCCGCCGCCAAAACCACCCGCGCCGCCCTCGACACCGGCATGGCCGAATTGATCGTAGGCCGAGCGCTTGCGGGCGTCGGTCAAGACGTCATAGGCCTGCTTGGCCTCCTTGAACTTCGTCTCGGCCTCGGTATCGCCTGGATTGCGGTCGGGATGATATTTCATCGCCAGCCGCCGGAAGGCCTTTTTAATGTCGGCCTCGCTGGCGTTGCGAGCGACGCCCAGCACCTCGTAATAATCGCGTTTTGCCATGAATGCCATCCTGTCGCCAGAGGGAACTCTCAGCCAGCCCTAGACGCAGAAAGCGCACGGGCACGCACCCGTGCCAGTACGCTTTCGCGGGTCGAGGCCGGCGGCGGCCGCCTCCGGCCGCGTTCGCCTCACTTCTTGTCGTCTTTGACCTCTTCGAACTCGGCATCGACCACATCGTCGGCGCTGCCGCCCGAACGCGCCTCGGCGCCAGCCTCAGTGCTCGCACCCTCGCCCGTCTGGGCATAGAGACGCTCGGCCATCTTCGCCGAGGCCTCGCCGAGCTTTTGAGTCAGCGACTCGATGCGCGCCTTGTCCTCGCCCTTCATGGCCTCTTCCAGTTCCTTGATGGCCGACTCGATCGAGTCCTTCTCGCCGCTTTCCATTTTCTCGCCGAGCTGCTCCATGGACTTGCGCACCGAATGGATCATGGTATCGGCCTGATTGCGCGCACCGACCAGCTCGTGGAAATGACGGTCGTCCTCGGCGTGCGCCTCGGCGTCCTTGACCATCTGCTGAATCTCGGCTTCGGAGAGCCCGGAGGAGGCCTTGATGACGATCGACTGCTCCTTGCCGGTGGCCTTGTCCTTGGCCGAGACGTTGAGGATGCCGTTGGCGTCGATGTCGAACTTGACCTCGATCTGCGGCACGCCGCGCGGCGCGGGCGGGATGTCAGAGAGATCAAAACGGCCCAGCGACTTGTTGCTCGCTGCGCGCTCGCGCTCGCCCTGGAGCACATGCACGGTGACGGCGGTCTGGTTGTCGTCGGCGGTCGAGAACACCTGGCTCGCCGAGGTGGGGATGGTGGTGTTCTTTTCGATGAGCTTGGTCATGACACCGCCGAGCGTCTCAATGCCGAGCGACAGCGGGGTGACGTCGAGCAGCAGCACATCCTTGACCTCGCCGCCGAGCACGCCGCCCTGGATGGCCGCGCCGATGGCGACCGCCTCGTCAGGGTTGACATCCTTGCGCGGCGCCTTGCCGAAAAACTGCTCGACCTTTTCCTGCACCTTGGGCATGCGGGTCTGGCCGCCGACCAGGATGACCTCGTCAATCTCGCCAGCAGTGAGGCCCGCATCCTTGAGCGCGGTGCGACAGGGCGCGATGGTGCGCTCGATCAGCTCCTCGACCAGGGATTCCAGCTTGGCGCGGGTGAGCTTGACGTTGAGATGCTTCGGCCCGGTCTGATCCGCCGTGATATAGGGCAGATTGATATCGGTCTGCTGACTGGAGGAGAGTTCGATCTTGGCCTTTTCAGCGGCCTCCTTCAGGCGTTGCAGCGCGAGCGGATCGTTGTGCAGATCGACGCCCTGCTCCTTTTTGAACGACTCGACCAGGAAGTCGATGATGCGCAGGTCGAAGTCCTCGCCGCCGAGGAAGGTGTCGCCATTGGTCGAGAGCACCTCGAACTGATGCTCGCCCTCGATCTCGGCAATCTCGATGATGGAGATGTCGAAGGTGCCGCCGCCCAGGTCGTAGACGGCGATCTTCTGATCGCCGCGCTTCTTGTCCATGCCATAGGCCAGCGCCGCCGCAGTGGGCTCGTTGATGATGCGCTTGACATCGAGTCCGGCGATGCGTCCGGCATCCTTGGTGGCCTGACGCTGCGAGTCGTTGAAGTAGGCCGGCACCGTGATGACCGCCTCGGTAACCGCGTGCCCCAGATAATCCTCGGCGGTCTTCTTCATCTTCTGAAGCACCTTGGCCGAGATTTCGGGCGGGGCCATCTTCTTGCCATTCACCTCGACCCAAGCATCGCCATTGTCGGCCTTGACGATGGTGTAGGGCACCATGTCCTTGTCCTTGCCGACCACCGAGTCCTCGAAGCGCCGACCGATGAGGCGCTTGATGGCGAAGAGGGTATTGCGGGGGTTGGTGACCGCCTGACGCTTGGCCGACTGACCGACCAGCACCTCGCCGTCATTGGTGTAGGCAATGATCGACGGGGTGGTGCGATCACCCTCGGCGTTCTCGATCACCTTGACATTGTCGCCTTCCATCACGGCCACGCAGGAATTGGTGGTGCCGAGATCGATACCGATGATTTTTCCCATGAATGCGTTCTCCCAAAAGTGTCTTGAATGGCGTGACATCGCCGTGTTTTCTGCCCCCACACTTGGGGGGAAATACGGCAACGTTCAAGCCGCCCCTCAGCTCGGCTGCTGGGACACCATCACCAGCGCCGGGCGCACGAGGCGACCGTTGAGTGTGTAGCCCTTCTGGATCACGCCCACCACGGTGTTGGGCGCGACATCCTCGCGTGGCTGCATCGACATGGCCTGATGGAAGTCGGGATCGAAGGGCGTATCCTGAGGATCGACCGCGACTACGCCAAACTTCTCCATCACATCGCCGAGCAGCTTCAGGGTCAGCTCGGTGCCCTCGCGCAGCTTGGCGAAATCCGCCGTCTCGTCACAGGCCGCCGCGTGTCCAAGCTCCAGACTGTCACGCACCGCAAGCAGTTCGCGCACAAAGCCGTCGAGCGCGAACTTGTGCGCCTTTTCCAGCTCATTCGCATGACGGCGCTTGAGATTCTCCTGCTCGGCGCGGGTGCGCAGCAGCTGGTCGCGCCACTCCGCAGCCTCGGCCTGAGCGGCGGCCAGGGCGGCAGCCAACTCCTCGGGCGAAGGCGCCTTTGGCGCCTCCTCGGGCGGGGCCTCGCGCTCGCCCGCTTCGTCCTGTCCGCCAGGCTCGGCGGATTCGGTCTCAAGCAGCTCGTGCTCGCCGCTGGCCTCCACATAGGCCTCGACGGCGGCGCGCGCGGCGGCCTCGTCACGCGCGGGGCGCAGCTCCTCGGGCGCCCTGCCCTGCGCGTCCTCCGGGGTTGCGGATGCCTGTTGCTCCGAATTCATGCATGCCTCCAAAATGGAATCGATCAGGCCGAATTGAACCTAGGCTCAATCCGGCCGATTGATGAAAAACCGTGCACTGGCTCAGGTCTGGCGCAGCGCCGCCGAGAGCAGTCGGGCGGTGACATCGACGATGGGAATGACACGCTGATAGTCCATGCGCGTCGGCCCGATCACACCCAGCACCCCGACCACCTCACCCTCGACCCGATAGGCCGTGGTGACCACGCTGCAATCATCGAGCAGCGAATAGCCCGACTCCTCGCCAATAAAGATCTGCACCCCACTGGCCGCGATGCAGCGATCGAGCAGGTGCAGAATCTCGCGCTTCTGATTGAAGGCCTCGAACAGCTGCCTGAGACGCTCCATGCTGGCCAGCTCGCCAAACTCCATGAGGTTCGTTTGGCCGGCGATGTAGCAGTCGTCCTTGCGCTCGGCGCTGGTCACCACCTGATGCGCAAGCGCGGTGGCGCGCATCATCACCTGATCCATGTGCTCATGGGTGCGGCGCAAATCCTCCACCAGACGGCGGCGAACTTCGTCGAGATCCTGTCCGGTAAAGATCTGGTTGAGATAATTACTTGCCTCTTCGAGCTGCGCGGGGCTAAAGGGACGCTCGGTGTGCAGCACGCGATTGTGCACCTCACCCTCGCTGGTGATGAGGATGGCAAGCACCCGCGCCTCGGCCAGCGGCAGCAGCTCGATTTGGCGAAACACATTGCGCTCGCGTCTCGGCATCATGACCACCCCGGCCAGATGGGTAATACCGGACAGCAGGTTCGAGGCCGTCTCGATCAGCGTCTTGGCGTCGGTGACGGTCTCGAACTGGCTGCGCAGCGCGGCGATATCCTGCTCCGAGGGCGGGCGCACCGTCAGCAACGAATCAACAAAAAGCCGATAGCCGGCCGCTGTTGGTACGCGCCCCGCCGAGGCGTGGGGTGACACCAGCAGCCCCAGCTCTTCCAGATCAGCCATGACGTTGCGCACGGTCGCCGGGCTCAGATCGAGCCCGGTATCCTTGGCCAGGGTGCGCGAGCCCACCGGTTGGCCATCGCGGATATAGCGCTCGACCAAGGCCTTGAGGAATACCTGCGCGCGCTCGTTCACGGGAGAATCATTCTGTCGCGTCTCGCCTGCCAAGGTGAGGTGCCTCAGGCTACCAGTACAGGAATAAGGAGAATGACCCAGCAGCGTTCGAGTCGGTTTCAGATGATGCTGGCCATGTGTTAGCACTCACCAAGCACGAGTGCTAACACGACTGTAGGGATTTGCATCGAGCCTGTCAACCGTAGCGCGCGCCCACTCGCCTCCGATTCGATTCAGCCGTAGCGGGTTAGGAAGTCCTCCGCCGGGAGGGGACGCCCGAACAGGTAACCCTGCCCCACCCGGCAGCCCTCATTCTTGAGAAAGCGCGCCTGCGCCTCGGTCTCGATGCCTTCAGCGACCACCTCCAGCCCCAGACTGCGCCCCAGGGCGATAATGGCGCGCACGATGATGGCGTCATCGGGCTGTGCATCGAGTTCGCTGACAAAGGAGCGGTCGATCTTGAGCTGGTTGATGGGCAGGCGATGCAGATAACCGAGCGAGGAATAGCCGGTGCCGAAGTCGTCCACCGAGACGCCCGATCCCATGGTGCGCAAGGCGCTCAGCGAGGCGATGCCGCGCTCGGCCTGGTGCATGATCATGGATTCGGTGACCTCGAACTCGATCTGCCCGGGTTCGATATCATGGCGCGCGAGAATCTCCTCGACGCGATCCACAAACCCCTCGCGCTCGATCTGCTGCGCCACCAGATTGACAGCCATGCGCGGAATGCTGAGCCCCAGCGCACGCCAGCGCGCCAGCTGGGCGCAGGCCGCCTCCAGCACCCAGCCGCCGATCTCGACGATGATGCCAAGCTCCTCGGCAATGGGAATGAAGCGCGCCGGCTCCACCAGACCCTGACGCGGATGGCGCCAGCGCACCAGCGCCTCGGCGCCGCGCAGTCGTCCCGTCTGGAGTTCGACCTGGGGCTGATAATGGAGCACGAATTCATCGCGCGTCAGGGCGCCGCGCAGCGCATTGCCCAGCTCCAGATGGGCATCCACATCGGCGGTCATCTCGGCGTGATAGAACTCGGCGCCATTGCGCCCGAGCGACTTGGCGCGATACATGGCCAGATCGGCATGGCGCAGCAAGGCATCGGCATCCTCGCCATCGCCCGGATAGAGGCTGATGCCGATGCTGGCCGTGATAAAGAGTTCCTGGTGCTTGATGAAAAAAGGCTTCTCCAGCACCTCCAGCAACTTGCCCGCCACCGTCTGGGCGCGACGCGCACAATCGGCATCCTCCAGCAACACCACGAACTCGTCGCCGCCCACGCGCGCCAGGGTATCGGTGGCGCGCAACTGGCCGGCCATGCGCGAGGCGGCTGCACGCAACAGCTCATCGCCAACGGCATGGCCCAGACTGTCATTGACCACCTTGAAGCGATCGAGATCAATGAAAAGCAGCGCCATTCCCCCTGAGCGCCGCCTCGCGCGACGAATGCCCTGGCGCAGCCGGTCGGCGAGCAGAACGCGGTTGGGCAGGTCGGTGAGCGGATCGTGATGGGCGAGAAAATCGAGCTTTTCCTCGGAGCGGCGCAGAATCTCCTCCTGACGCAGATGCTCGGTGAGATCCACCACGGCGCAGATGAACTGCGCCGGCTCGTCCTCGGGAACGGCAAGCGGGGCCAGATGCAGCTCGCCGCCGAAGATGCGCCCGTCGATGGCAATGAAGCGCAACTCGGCGCTGGCGTTGGCGGCGGTGATGCGGGCCTGGGCAAGCGTATCGACCAGCCGGTCGTGCTCGCCCTTGGCCAGCAGACGCTGCAAAAAATGATGGCGCAAATGGCGCTGCCGCAACCCGAAGAGCGCGTTCGCCTGCTCATTTGCATCGAGGATGAGCCCCGCGCCATCAATCACCAGCTGCGCCAGCGGCATGGCCGAGAAGAGCGTGCTGTAGCGTTGCGCCATGCGCTCGGCGCGCGCCTGCGCCTCGCGCAGTTCGGCATTCTGCACCTCCAGTTCGGCCTGATAGATGCGCAGATTCTCGGTCAGCGAGACCAGATCCACCTCACCCTCGGCAAGACGATGCTCGATCCAGGCGAAATCGCCGCGCTCCAGGGCCTGCCGGGCCTGGGCGCGGATGTCGTCATCGGTGACGGGCGCGGACGCTTGGGGGTCGGGTGAGCGGGTCATGGGCGCATCCAAGAGAACCTCATCCACTGCTGAGGCAGGATCCGGTGTCGGTTCGGAGACTGGCAACCATTGTTGGAAACGATCAAGGCGATCTTTATTTCCCATTTTCATCAAGTGGGTTTACTTGGTTATCGTAACACCTGAGCGGGATCTGATGCCCCAGCAACGGCATCCGAACCCATGAGTTTTTCAAGCCAACACCCTCAACCCTTCACGTCAGGAGAATCGACCATGCTGCAAGATCGCACCGGAAGCCGCGTCCCCCAGGTCACCTTCCGCACCCGTCGCGGACATGAGTGGGCGGATGTCACCACCGACGACATCTTCAAGGGCAAGACCGTGGTGGTGTTCTCGCTGCCCGGCGCCTTCACGCCCACCTGCTCCTCCTCGCATGTGCCGCGCTACAACCAGCTCGCGCCCGTGTTCAAGGAGCACGGTGTCGATACCGTCGCCTGTGTCTCGGTCAACGACACCTTCGTCATGAACGAGTGGCAGAAGGAACAGCAGGCCGAGAACCTGCTCTTCATCCCCGACGGCAACGGCGAGTTCACCGAGGGCATGGGGATGCTGGTCGGCAAGGAGGATCTGGGCTTTGGCAAGCGCTCCTGGCGCTACTCCATGCTAGTGCGCGACGGCGTGGTCGAGAAGATGTTCATCGAGCCCGAGGTCGAGGGCGACCCCTACGAGGTGTCCGATGCCGACACCATGCTCAAGTACCTTGCCCCCAATGCCTCCGAGCCGCTCGACATCACCGTCTTCTCGCGCGATGGCTGCCCCTTCTGCGTCAAGGCCAAGGAGGCGCTGCGCAACGCCGGACTCGACTACGAGGAGCTGGTGCTGAACGAGGACTACACCGAGCAGACGCTGCGCGCGGTGACCGCCGCCCGCACCGTGCCCCAGGTGTTCGTGAACGGCAAGCTGATCGGCGGTTCCGAGGCGGTCGATGCCTGGCTGAAGGAACGCGCCTGATTCCGATAGACTAACCACTCGCGCCCGCCCGGGCCTTAACCTCTCGGGCGGGCCTGCGTGCGTCTATCCGAAATTCACCCCGAAGTATCCGCAAAGGACAGTCATCATGAGCCAGCAGCATTTCGACCTTATCGCCATCGGTGGCGGCAGCGGCGGTCTCGCCATTGCCGAAAAGGCCGCGCAGCTCGGACAGCGCGTAGCGCTCGTCGAGTCCGGACGGCTTGGCGGCACCTGTGTCAACGCCGGCTGTGTGCCGAAGAAGGTCATGTGGTACGCCGCCAATCTCGTCAGCGCCGTGGCCGATGCCCCAGGCTTCGGCATCCGCGCCGAGGGCGGCACGCTTGACTGGGCGCATCTGGTCGAAGGCCGCAACCGCTATGTGGCCATGATCAACGACTACTGGGACGGCTACGCCCGCGACCAGGGCATCACCCGCATCGAGGGCCGCGCGGCCTTTGTCGATGCCCGCACCATCGCCGTGGGCGATGCACACTACAGCGCCGATCACATCGTCATCGCCACCGGCGGACGTCCCATCGTGCCGCGTCTGCCCGGCGCCGAGCTTGGCATCACCTCGGATGGCTTCTTCGCGCTCAGCGAACAGCCGCGTCGTGTGGCCATCATCGGCGCAGGCTATATCGGCGTCGAACTCGCTGGCGTGCTGCGCGCCTTCGGCTCCGAGGTCACGGTGGTGGCGCTCGAAGACCGGCTGCTCTTCCAGTTCGATCCGCTCATCAGCGCCACCCTGGCCGAGAACATGGCCATGCAGGGCATCGAGAGCCGGCTCGAATTTGCCGTAGCCGCGCTCGAACGCAGCGATCAGGGCATCGCCATGCTGGCCCAGAGCGGCGAGCGTCTCGACGGCTTCGACTGCGTCATCTGGGCCGTGGGCCGTGCCCCGAACAGCCGCGAGCTGAACCTGGAGGCCGCCGGCGTCGAGGTCCAGCCCAACGGCATCATCCCCACCGACGCCTTCCAGAACACCAATGTGCCCGGCATCTACGCGCTCGGCGACGTGGCCGGACGCGAGCTGCTCACGCCCGTGGCCATCGCCGCCGGTCGTCGCCTCGGCGAACGCCTGTTCAATGGCAAGACGGATCTCTGTCTCGACTACACCAACATTCCCACCGTGGTCTTCGCCCATCCGCCGCTTGGCAAGGTGGGGCTCACCGAACCCGAGGCGCGCGAGCGCTTCGGCGACACGCTCACCATCTACGAAACCAGCTTCACCCCCATGCGCTACGCGCTCAGCAATCACGGCTACAAGACCGCCATGAAGCTGGTCTGCGCCGGCCCCGAGGAGCGGGTGGTGGGCATTCATCTCATCGGCGACGGCATCGACGAGATGCTCCAGGGCTTCGCGGTAGCGGTGAAGATGGGCGCCACCAAGGCCGATCTCGACAACACCGTACCCATCCATCCGTGCAGCGCCGAGGAACTGGTCACCCTCAAGACACCGGTGCGCCGCCCGGGCGCCTGAAAGAGCCCCTCTCCCTTGAAAGCCCCTCTCCCTTGAGGGAGAGGGGTTGGGGTGAGGGTGAAACC
>JAFGTZ010000316.1 GCA_016938795.1 Chromatiaceae bacterium
GGGCTGTATTCATGCACGCTGAGCCCCGAGCGCAGTGCGGCGCAAAGGATGGCTCCGCGCGCCTGGCCGAGCTTGAGCGCGGCGGTGGGATCGCGCGCGAAGATGAGCTGCTCCACGGCCAGCTCGTGCGGACGGTGCTCCTCGACGATGGCGGCGACCTGCTCGAAGATCAGCCCCAGACGCTCGGGCCAGGGCTTGGTACCCACGCGCACGCAGCCGCTCGCCACGCGCGCGCTCTGGTGCCCATTGGTGTCGATCACCGCAAAACCCGTGTTGCGCGAGCCCGGATCGATGCCAAGGATGCGGTGGCGCAGGCTGTGTTTCTCAGTCATCAAGAAACCAGGCGCCATGGCGCTCAACCGAAAGGCGATAGGGTGTTGGCGCCACTCGACCCACACCACGGGAAGGTGCGCGCCCGATCAAGCCGCAGCCCCTTGCCCGAGCGCCCGCTCAAGCCGCTGTGCGAGTGCCTCCGCGTCCGCCGCCTCGCCATCGACCTCGGGCCAACCCGCGCAGTGGCGCACGGCCAGATCGGCAAGCAGATCGAGATGGGCGGGGGCCTCGTTGAGACAGGGGATATAGCCGAAATCACCCCCGCCCGCGTGCTGGAAGATCTCGCGGTTTTCTTCCTTGATTTCTTCGAGTGTTTCCAGACAGTCGACGGAGAAGCCCGGCGAGATGAGCTGCACCGACCCAAGCCCCGCCCGGCCCCAGGCTTCCATGGTCGCGGCGGTGTAGGGCTGGAGCCATTCGTCACGGCCAAGGCGCGACTGGAAGGACAGCGCCCAGCGCTCGGCGGGCAGCTCCAGACGCTCGGCGAGCAGACGCGCGGTCTTGTGGCACTCGCAGTAGTAGGGATCGCCCTTGTCGAAATAGGCCTTGGGGATGCCGTGGAAGGACATCAGCAGGCGCTCGGCCTGACCGTGCTCGGCCCAGTGCGCGCGCACGCTCGCGGCGAGCGCCTCGATATAGGCGGGCTCATCGTGGTAATGATTGATGAAGCGCAGCTCGGGCAGCCAGCGCCAGCGGCGCAGCTCGGCGCTCACGGCATCGAAGACCGAGGCCACGGTGGTGGCCGAATACTGCGGATAGAGCGGAAACACCAGCACGCGGCGCGCGTTGGCGTCTTTAAGCTCGGCGAGCGCGCTCGCGATGGAGGGATTGCCGTAGCGCATGCCGAGCGCCACCTTGACCGGCCCCCGCAGACGCTCGCGCAAACGCGCCTCGACGCCCTCGGCCTGACGCCGCGAGATGGCGAGCAGGGGCGAGCCCTCCTCGCTCCAGATGGACGCATAGGCCGCCGCTGAACGCTTCGGGCGGGTGCGCAGAATGATGCCGTGCAGCAACAGCATCCAGGGCAGGCGCGCCATCTCCACCACGCGCGGGTCGGCGAGAAATTCGGCCAGATAGCGGCGCACCTCGGGCACGCCGGGGCCATCCGGGGTGCCGAGGTTGACGAGCAGGATGCCGAGGCTCTCGGGGTGATCGTGACGATAGTCGGGTGTATTGATAAAGGTCATCTGAACAAGCGTGTCCATGCAGGCGATAGAGGCCCCTTTGAATCGGGGGACGAGACGATCTTTGCAAGGGCGGCGCAGCGCAATCAGCCCGCCGCCTGCTCTACAAGATAGTGATAGAGTGCGCGAAACTGCTGCGGATCGGGTCCGGCGAGCGGATCGTCCACGGCGGGGGCTGCCGCCTCGATGGCCGCCCAGTCCGCCGCCGTGAGCCGTTCGAGCGCCACCGGAAAGGCCTCTTCTTCCTCCAGATGCAGATGGGCGCGCATGGTGGCAAGCAGCTCGCGCCCGTCGAGTTCCACATCCTCGCGCAGCAGCACCTCCTCGTTCAGGATGGCGTCGAGCGCACGCTGGAAGCGCTGCGCCACCTGGGTAAGGCTCTGGTGCTGGCGCATCAGCCGCTCGAACACCTCGGGCGTCTCGACGCCCTGATCGAGCAGTCGCTGAAACACCAGGTCCTCGGTGGGATGATGGATACCGTCGGCATAGGCGCACATGTAATCGAGCGCCTCCTTCAGCAAACCGTAATCGGGCTCGTCACCCTCATGAATCTGATCGAGCAGCGCCTCGAACAGATCGAGCAGGCGACCGAGGCGCACATGATCCTGATGGAGTCGGTGCAAAATGGCTGACATGGGCAAGAATTCCGTCAGTGATGGCGATCATGGGATGGAGTATAGCCCGTACCCCTAACGCCACGGACGAACGCGCGGCCAATTCGGCCCGTGCGCGGCGAGCCAACGCCAGGCCGGCCCCTCGCGCGGACTCTCGCCATGCACCACATACCGCAGCGCGTGCTGGTTCTGGAGCACCCAGGCCATGCGCCGGCGCGCCTCCTCGCGCCCGCACAGCAGCAGCCGGTCGCCGGGGCGCAGGATTTCATCGGGGGCGGGCAGCAACTCGCGGCGCTCGTCGCGTGCGAGCATGAGCGCGATGGCCGCAATGGAGCGCTCGCGCCCCTGTGGATCGCGCAGCACAACCTCCAGCGTCAGGCTCAGCCCCTCGCGCTCGGCCAGACAGATGGCCAGCGCCTGTTCCTCGTCGAGGCAGATCTCCCAGACATGGGGCACCCGATCCTCGACCAGGGCGCTCACCCGGCTGACCAGCTCGCACGCCCAGGCCTCGTCGCGAAACCGCGCGCGGCGCGCGAAATCCGACAGCAGCGGCGTGACCAGCCGGGTGCGGATGCGATTGGCGATGAGCAGGCTTGGATGCATGATGGCATGGGCCCCGACCCGATCGAAGAGTTCCTCGTTGTCGCGATGATTCTGGCGCGCGATCACGAAGAGGCCCGGATTGAGTGCGAGCGCGGTCATGACGATGGAGAGATTATCGGCATCCTTGTTGGTACCAGCCACCAGCCCCACGGCGCGCCCGATCTCGGCCTGCTCCAGGGTCACCGCCTCGGTGCCGCGCCCATGCACCACCCCCTCGCGCGGCTCCCCTGTCTGATGCGGCAGCGCCTCGATCACCCGCACCTCCAGCCCCTGTTCGCGCAGATGGCGGTACATCGCCTTGCCAAAGCGACCATAGCCGCAGATCACCCAGAGCCCCTCCCGGGGCGGATAGAGCGGATCGCGCAGCCGCTCGCCGCCGAACCCCGAGAGCCAGTCGATCAAAAGCGTCAGACAGGGCGCCTGAATGGCGATGGCGATATAGAGGGCGAAGATATCGAAGGGGTCATAGATATGATCGGTGCCGAAGGAGGCCATGTTGGCCTCAACCTCGCGCGAATCGGCACGACAGATGACCCGGATATGGGGATGCAGCAGCTTGGCGGCGATGGCGATCTTGAGGTTGGTCTCGTTGACATTGGTGAGGGCCACCACCCCGGCGCACAGCGGATGCTTGAGTCCGGCGGCCTCAAGCGCCGCCGGCTTGCGCGCATCGGCGCAGAGCGCCGGAACATACTCACGATGGTTGTCGAGATGCAGCAAATTCAGGCGATTGGCGTCGATCTCGATGACCACGGCCAGGCGGTGCCGGTCGGTCAGTCCGCGCACCAGGGCGCTGCCGGTCTGGCCGTAGCCGCACACCAGATAAAAGGGCTCGCGCAGCGCGCGCACCTGGGCGCGGAAGCGCCGTTCGTGCATGGCGCGCTGGAAGGTTGCATCCTGTAGCAGCGCGATCAGGGTGCCAATGGCATAGATCCAGACCGCGACAGTCGCGAACACGCTCAACGAAACCCACATGCGCTGGGCATCGGTAAAGGCGTTGGGCAATTCGCCAAAACCGATGGTGGTGGACATGTAGCTGACGAAATAAAAGGCGTGAAAGAGGCTCATGGAGGCCGGGTTGCCCTCGGCATCCTGGGCCGGAATGAGCGCCAACCCCGCCATGGCCAGGGCATAGGTGAAGATGAGCGTCAGCAGCGGCGCGCGCATCCGCCGCAGAATGAGAAAGACGATGGTGTCCATCGACCAGTGTCTCGACTTAGCGTCGCAGCAGCACCGTCTCGATCAGCAGCAACAACACCGAGATGACGTTGGCAATCATGGCCCCGCCGCTCAGTGACACGATGCTCGCCATGACCGAGGGCGTCATGCCATTTGCGGTGGCATGCACCGCAAAGGTCCACACCAGGGCCGCCGCCAGCAGTTGCAGCATGGCCACCAGACTGGTGGCGAGCAGCACCGCGCCCATCTGGGTGCGATCGCCGAACTTGAGCACCGTGGCGACCAGATTCACCACGATAACCACGAAAAGCTCCCAGGCATGATGATGGTCGGGATTGTCGATCTCGCCGACAAAGAAGCCGAAATTCAGCGTCAGGGCGAGCACGATAAAGAAGCCGAAGATAACCTTTTCGGGATTCATGGCGCAGATGATTGGAAGTTGCAGCCGCATCAGTGTTTCGCGTTTCAGGGCGCACTGCAAGCGCTGCAAGCTGCTGAACGCCAATTCTGGGGGGTGACAAGCAACAGGCATTGATGATTATCAGAGTCATTCAGTCGGAATTCGCTCAACAATGACTCCACTCAACGCGATGATTCCAAGGCCAT
Organism: Chromatiaceae bacterium; assembly: GCA_016938795.1. Lineage (GTDB taxonomy): Bacteria > Pseudomonadota > Gammaproteobacteria > Chromatiales > Chromatiaceae > Marichromatium. The sequence continues at coordinate 4,520 of JAFGTZ010000316.1, forward strand.
GCCGGGAGACCATCATGAATCGCAATCAAAGACCCCACCAGGCGCTGCGGCTGCGCGCCAGAACCCATCTGTCGATGGACGCTCAACCCAGCGAGAACGCCCTTGAGCCGCGCCTGTTACAACAGGGTTGGCGTCAGGGACAAGGGCGCGGCCCAGGTCAAGGACAGGGTCAGGGCCGAGGTCAGGGACAAGGCAGAGGTCAGGGTCAGGGTCAGGGACGTGGACGCGGCCAGGGACGCGGGCGTGGACTGGGTCAGGGATGCGCCCTGGGTGTGGGTTGCGGCACGGGGCGCGACCGCTTCAGGGGGCACGGCCTTGCTACCGCAAACGGACCAGGTGCGGGCCGGGCGGACAGCGAGGCACTCGACAGCCATTCCAGCCCCTCCTGGCAGCAACGCCAGATCGCCGCGCTGCGCCACCAGCTCCAGCGCCTCACCGACCGTCTCAACCTGCTCGACTGAGCCCAGCCGGACCTGCCCCATGAAAATCGCCATCACCATCACCGCCCCCCAGACCGATGCCCCCGCCGATCCGCGCTTCGGGCGCGCGGCGGCCTTCTGCGTCATCGACACCGACAGCGGTGCGCGTGAAGCCCATCCCAATCCCGCACTGGAGGCCGCTAGCGGCGCCGGGGTGCGCGCCGCCCAGACGCTCATTGATCTGGGCGTCGAGGCGGTCATCAGCGGCGCCTACGGACCCAAGGCGCATCAGGTGCTCGCGGCGGCGGGGCTCGGGCTCTATCTCGCACCCGCCGAGGTGAAGGAACTTGACGCCCTGATCGAGCGTTTCCAGAGCGGCGCGCTGGCCCGCGCCGAGACGGCCACCAACGGGGGCCATGCGCATGCCTGAGCCGCTGCGCATCGCGGTGGCGAGCGGCAAGGGCGGCACCGGCAAGACCACGCTCTCGAGCGCGCTGGCCCTGGTGGCGGCGGGGCGCTATGCCACACGGTTGCTCGATTGCGATGTCGAGGCCCCCAATGCCGCGCTCGCGCTGCGCCCCAGCCTGAGCGAACAGCGCGCGGTGAGCATCCCGGTGCCGCGTGTGGATGAAGCGCGCTGCACCCACTGCGGACGCTGCGCCGAGGTGTGCCGCTTCAACGCGCTCGCGGTCACGCCCCGGCAGGTGCTGGTGTTCGACGAGCTGTGCCATGGCTGCGGAAGCTGCGTCTGGATCTGCCCCGAGCAGGCGATGAGCGAGAGCGAGGCGCGCATTGGCATGCTGGATGCCGGCACCACCGAGACGGGCATCGACTTCGCCCAGGGCAGCCTGGATGTTGGTCAGAGCAGCGGGGTGCCCATCCTGCGCGCGCTCAAGCGCTGGACGCCTGCGGCCTGGCGTGTCTCGCCCCGTATCGAGATTCGCGACGCCCCGCCCGGGGCCAGTTGCGCTGTGGTTGAGACCCTGCGTGATGTGGATGCGGCGCTGCTGGTGACCGAACCCACCCCCTTCGGACTGCATGATCTCAAGCAGGTGGTTGCCATCTGTCGGGAACTTGGGCTGCCCACGGCGGTGGCCATCAATCGCGACGGCATCGGCGATGCGGCGGTCGAGGACTATTGCGCCGAGCAGGCCCTGCCCATCCTGTTGCGCATCCCGCTGGAGCGGCACCTGGCCGAATCGCTCGCGCAAGGCAACAGCCTGATCGAGGCCGCGCCCGAGTATCGCGAGCCGCTCGCCCGGCTGCTTCAGGGCTTGATCGAACTGGCGGAGGCCCCCCGTTGAAACAACTCGTCATCCTCAGCGGCAAGGGCGGCACCGGCAAGACCAGTGTCACCGCCGCGCTTGCCCATCTGGCCACCCAAGGGCCGCTGGCCAAGCCTCTCCTGCTGGCCGACACCGACGTGGACGCGGCCAATCTGGAGCTGGTACTGCAACCCGAGCGGCGCGAACGCCATGACTTCATCGGCGGCGCGGTGGCCTGGATCAACCCCGATCTTTGCGCGAACTGCGGCGATTGTCTCGAACTCTGCCGCTTCGAGGCGATTGTTGAGACGCTCGACGGCTACGCCATCGACACGCGCGCCTGCGAGGGCTGCGCGGCCTGTGTCTATCAGTGCCCGGCGGGCGCCATCGAGCTGCGCGATGAGCGCAACGGCGAATCGCTGCGCTCGGCAAGCCGCTACGGCCCGCTGTGTCACGCCCATCTCGATCCGGGGGCGGACAACTCGGGCAAGCTGGTGACCCGGGTGCGCGAACTGGCGCGCGAGCAGGCCGAGCGCGAGGGGCGCGAGCAGATCCTCATCGACGGCCCGCCCGGCATCGGCTGCCCGGTGATTGCCGCTGTGACCGGCGTCGATCTGGCGCTGGTGGTGACCGAGCCAAGCCTGTCCGGGCAGCACGACCTGCAACGCGCGCTCGATACCCTGGAGCATTTTGGCATCCCGGCCCTGATCTGCATCAACAAGGCCGATCTCTATGCCCAGGGCGCGAGCGCCATCGAGCAGCTCTGTCGGGAACGCGGACTCGAGCTGATCGGGCGCATTCCTTTCGATGCCGAGGTCACGCACGCCATGGTGCGCGGCGAGGCCGTCACCGCGCTCGCCCCCCACTCGCCCGCGAGCCAGGCCATCGCGGCGCTCTGGAGCGAGCTGGCCAAGCGGCTTTAGCACCCCAGGCGCGTCGCAGCTTGGGTTGCCGCTTTTGGCAACCAAGATGGCGCCGCATTGATGTTGGGTAACCGCCGTCAACCGTTTGCCTTGAACACGGCCTCGGCACGGCGGTCACCCAAGCGACGTAGCTGATTGGATCCGTGATGGACTGCAGGTCGCGGATTACCAGACTCGCTGGATCCCATAGGCATCGATGCCCTCTCGCTCGACACCAGCGTCAGCCCCTCTTGCCAGGCTTGGGCGATCAAGAGGCGATCGAAGGGATCGCGATGATGGAGCGGCAGGGTTTCGACGAGAGTGCAGTGCCCGAGGTTGATAGGCAGGAGCTGAAAATCATTGGCCGGCAGATGTTCCTGGCAATACCGCTGCACCGACACCGCGAGCTTGAGCTTGCCTATGGCGCACTTGATGGCCATTTCCCAAGCGGAGACCAGACTGACAGAGCAGTCGTTCCTGGCATCGCCGATCAGGCCCCTGGCCTGCGTGGAGAGTTGCGGGTCATCGTCCACCCACCAGAGGAGGGCGTGGGTATCAAGCAGGAGCCGCATCAGAGACCATCCTCGAATCCTTCTGGAATGTCATCGAAATCCGGCGACATCCAGAGCAATTGTCCCTTGCCGGAGCCGGGTTTGCGCGCTTGCCCGGGTAATTGCACCGGCACCAACCTGACCAGCGGGTGGTTGTCCCGGGCAATAATGATCTCCTCGCCGGCGAGGGCGCGGCTGGCGAGTTCGGAAAGCTGGGCCTTGGCTTCGTTGATGGTGTATTGACTCATGCGGCGATCCTGATCGGTTGTCTCTTGACCATCGTGAAGGACTAACAAGATTTTGGAGTCAGCCCTGAGCAACTTGACATCACAGGCTTTGGCATTGAAACCTCAACGCCATGGGATATTGGTGCCTGCCCGGCCGAAACAGCCATGCGCAATCGGTAGGCATGCCAATTGTTTCGACAGAGGCCCGCCTCAGTCTCGCCCAGTGGCGCTGGCCTTCTCGGCACGCCCATGGGCGCGGTGCATGAGAATGTTGAGCATGCGCAGCGTGGCGGCGATGGCGGCGAAGACCTGATTGGAATGCACGCCCCGGGTACGCAGCTCGCCGGCCTCGGTCTCCCAGGTGATGAGACACTCGGTGAGCGCGTCGGTGCGCCCGCCGCGCGGGATGCGCACCTCGTAGTCGAGCAGCGCGGGCAGGCTCAGGCCGCGCTTTTTCACCACCCGCGCGAGCGCATTGGTGAAGGCGTCGAAACCGCCGTTGCCGCTGCCGACGGATGTGAACACCTCGTCATCGAGACGGATGCGGATGCTGGCGGTTGATTCCAGATCGAGCGCCGAGGACACCGAGCAGGCGAGCAGCTCGGCGTGGTGGTAGTCCTTGCTCTCCAGCACCTCGGCGATGATGAAGGGCAGATCCTCGGTGGTGATGGTCTTTTTCGAGTCGCCCAGCTCGATGATGCGCCGCAGCACCTTGTGCTGCTGCTCGTCGCTCAGCTCGATGTCGAGCCGTTCGAGATTCTTCGCGAGCGACGCCTTGCCGGCGAGCTTGCCGAGCGCGTACTTGCGCCGGCGCGCGAAGCGCTCGGGCGAGAGGCGCGAGTGATAGAGACTGCCCTTGCGATCGCCGTCGGCATGGATGCCGGCGGTCTGGGTGAAGACATCGGCGCCGACGATGGGCGCATTGTCGGCGATACGCTTGCCCGAGAAGAAGGACACCAGCTCGCTCGCGCGCACCAGATGGCTCTCATCGACCCGGGTGACGAAGCCGAGCTGATCGCGCAGATTCACCACCACCTCGGCGAGCGAGGCGTTGCCCGCGCGCTCGCCCAGACAGTTGACCGTGCAGTGCACACCGCTCGCCCCGGCGGCGGCGGCGGCCATGACATTTGCTGTGGCCAGGCCGTAGTCGTTGTGCGGATGGAAGTCGAAGGCGACCTCCGGAAAGCGCACCACCATGTCGGTGATGGCGCGGCTGACCTGAGCGGGCGTCATGATGCCCAGGGTATCGGGCAGCATGACATGCCCGATGTCGCACTCGGCGAGCCGTTCGAGCAGGCCGAACACATAGGCGGGCTTGTCGCGGTAGCCGTTTGACCAGTCCTCCAGATAGAGATTGACCGCCAGACCGCGCGCGCGCGCCTCGGCCACGGTGGCGGCGACATCGGCGGCGTGCGCGTCGAGCGTCTTGCCAAGCTGGCCCATGCAGTGCTTCTCGCTGCCCTTGGCAAGCAGGTTGATGACCCGCCCGCCAGCGCCCGCGATCCACTCCAGGCTGCGCCCGCCATCCACAAAGCCCAGCACCTCGACCCGATCGGCCAGCTCGCGCTCGGCGGCCCAGTCGATGATGCGCGCCACCGCGCTCGCCTCGCCCGAGGAGACGCGCGCCGAGGCCACCTCGATGCGATCAACCCGCACCTGTTCCAGCAGCAGCTTGGCGATGTTGAGCTTTTCCTCGGGCGAGAAGGACACCCCCTGGGTCTGCTCGCCATCGCGCAGGGTGGTGTCCATGATGCGGATCTGACGCGGCGCCATCTCGCTCATGCGCGCGCGACCTCGGCCAGGGTGGTCTCGATCTGGTCGCGCACCGCCGCGACGCTGGCGTCGAGTTCGCTGGAGCGCGCCGCGCGCTCGAACAACCCCTGAAGGCTGGGCGGCGCCTCCGCCTCGTGCCCGATGGCGCGGACCACGGCCTCGTTGAACTTGGCCGGGTGCGCGGTGGCGAGACAGATGACATCGCCCTGGCCGCGCGCGGCATGCACGCCCACGGCGGTGTGCGGGCAGAGGATGTAGCCGCTCTCGGCGTAGGTGGCGCGCATCTGCTCCAGGGTCTCGTCATCGGTGGCCGAGGCGGCGGAAAAATCGTCGCGCACCTGGGCGTGATGCTCGGCATCCACCGCAAGTTGCCCGCTGCGGCTCAGGTCATCGAGCAGGGCGCGCACCCGGGCGCTGTCGCCGGCGTGGAGAAAATAGAGATAACGCTCGAAGTTGGAGGCGAGCTGGATGTCCATGGCGGGACTGAGCGTCTGATGCACCTCGGGCTCAGCCGCATAGACGCCGCTCGCCACGAAGCGGCTGAGGATATCGTTGCGGTTGGTGGCGATAATGAGCCGCTCGATGGGCACGCCCATGCGCCGCGCCAGATAGCCCGCGAAGACATCGCCGAAGTTGCCGGTCGGCACCGAGAAGCCGACCCGCCGCGCCGGATCGCCGCCGCTGACCCGCGCCCAGGCATGGACGTAATAGACCATCTGGGCAAGGATGCGCGCCCAGTTGATGGAGTTGACCGCGCCGAGCTGGTGGCGGGACTTGAAGTCGAGATCGCCGAACAGCGACTTGACGATGCGCTGGGCGTCATCGAAGGTGCCGCGCACCGCGAGACAGTGCACGTTGGCATCGGCCACCGTGGTCATCTGGCGCTCCTGCACCGGCGAGACCCGCCCCTTGGGGTAGAGGATGAAGATCTGGATGCGCGCCTTGCCGCGCACCCCATAGATGGCCGCCGAGCCGGTATCGCCCGAGGTGGCCCCAAGGATATTGAGCGTTCCGCCGCTGCGCTCTAGCAGATACTCGAAGAGATTGCCAAGAAACTGAAGCGCCACGTCCTTGAAGGCGGCGGTAGGGCCGTGGAAGAGTTCGAGCACGCGCAGCGAACCCGCCGTGACCAGAGGCGTCACCTCGGGATGGCTGAAGGTGGCATAGGAGCGCTCGATGAGGGCGCGCAGCTCCTCGCGCGGGATGGAATCGCCCACAAAGGGCGTGAAGACCTCAAGCGCCAGCGACTGAAAATCGAGCCGCGCCCAGTCGCGCAGGGTGGCTGCGTCAAGGCTCGGAAGCTCCGCCGGAACCAGCAGCCCGCCGTCGGTCGCCAGCCCCATGGTGACCGCCTCGGCAAAGTCAATGGGGTCGATGCCGCCCCGGGTACTCACATAGCGCATGGTGATCCTCTTCGATCCTTAAAAATAAGCACCGGTCGCGGCGGGTTGCAACAGGCGACGCGACACCTTCAGAAAAAATGGATTGAGATTAAAGAAGCCTCCAACGCTTGGCAACCGCCGCGTTGGCCTAGGCCATCCGCCCCAATGCCTGGTGACACGGCACGGATACGGCGCAAAAACAATAATCAGCATTGCCGCAACAAGGCCCTCAACCCAGTCGTTGACAGCGCCATGAAGCGAACCAGACAATGCAGCGGGTTCGCCTCGCCGACAGACAAGGCGGACAGATACTTAGAAGAAAAGACTGAGGGGGCTTCTGTCGCTGTTCGATGTCGTGACCCAGGTTGTCATGGGTTCGCGCTGCCCCGTCACCCCGGCCTTTCGCCATGCAACACGCAAAAACGGAGTGACATCGACATGACACCCGATAAACGCGCGGACTACTGGAAGGCGAATCTCCGCCTGCTGGCGGTTCTGCTCACCATCTGGTTCATCGTTTCCTATCTCTTCGGCATCCTGCTCGTCGAACCGCTCAACAGCATCCAGCTTGGCGGCTATCCGCTTGGATTCTGGTTCGCGCAGCAAGGGTCGATCTACACCTTCGTGATCCTGATCTTCGTCTATGCCGCCTCCATGAACCGGCTCGACGAAACCTTTGATGTTGGCGAGGACTCGGCTCCGGCAAGCGCCAGCGCCAACACCGCCCGCCTCGACGAGGGGACGGCTCCCGCGCCCCATGCCCAAACCGATGCCGACCCCGAGCGCACCCGTCGCGCAGGCTACTGGAAGGCCAATCTGCGCCTGCTCGCCGTCCTGCTGGCGATCTGGTTCGTGGTGTCCTACGGCTTTGGCATCCTGCTCGTCGAGCCGCTCAACGCCATTCAGATCGGCGGCTATCCGCTCGGGTTCTGGTTCGCGCAACAGGGTTCGATCTACACCTTCGTGGCATTGATCTTCGTCTATGCCGCGTCGATGAATCGGCTTGATCGACAATTCGAAGTCAGCGAAGACTGAGGACAGCAACTCATGACCAATCTTGAACTCTGGACCTACAGCATCGTAGGTCTGACATTCGCCATCTACATCGGCATCGCCATCTGGGCGCGCGCCGGTTCCACCAGTGAATTCTATGTCGCCGGCGGCGGCGTGCATCCGGTCGCCAACGGCATGGCGACCGCAGCCGACTGGATGTCGGCGGCATCCTTCATCTCCATGGCCGGCATGCTGGCCTTTGGCGGCTACGGCGGCTCGGTCTTCCTCATGGGCTGGACCGGCGGCTATGTGCTGCTCGCCCTGCTGCTCGCGCCCTATCTGCGCAAGTTTGGCAAGTTCACCGTGCCCGAGTTCATCGGCGACCGCTACTATGCCAACTCGGCGCGCGTGGTGGCCGTTATCTGTCTCATCCTGGCCTCGGTGACCTATGTCATTGGTCAGATGACGGGCATCGGCGTGGCCTTCGGGCGCTTCCTCGGGGTGTCTTACGAGATGGGTATCGTCTCCGGCATGGGCATCGTGGCCATCTATGCCATCCTCGGCGGCATGAAGGGCATCACCTACACCCAGATTGCGCAGTACGTGGTACTCATCTTCGCTTACACCATCCCCGCCATCTTCATCTCGCTGAACCTCACCGGCAACCCCATTCCGCAGCTGGGTCTCGGCGGCGCCTATGTGGGTGACGACGCCGGCCTCTCGCTGCTCGACAAGCTCAACCAGGTGGTCACCGATCTAGGCTTCCATGAATACACCACCCAGGTCATGGGCAGCTCGCTGAACATGTTCGCCTATACCCTCTCGCTCATGATCGGCACCGCCGGCCTGCCGCACGTCATCATCCGCTTCTTCACCGTACCCAAGGTGCGCGACGCGCGTTATTCGGCCGGCTGGGCGCTGGTGTTCATCGCCATTCTCTACACCACGGCCCCGGCCGTGGGCGCCATGGCGCGTCTTAACCTCATGGATACCATCCAGATCGGCCCGGTCGGCAGCGAAACCGGCAACCTGGTCTACGACGAGCGCCCTGACTGGTTCAAGCGCTGGGAGACCACGGGCCTCCTGAAGTTTGAGGACAAGAACGGCGACGGCCGCATCCAGTACTACAACGACAAGAATCCCGAGATGACTGCGCAGGCCGAGCAATACGGCTGGGCCGGCAACGAGATGGTGACCGTCAACAACGACATCATGGTGCTGGCGAATCCCGAAATCGCCGCCCTGCCCAACTGGGTCATCGCCCTGGTGGTGGCGGGCGGTCTGGCGGCGGCGCTGTCCACGGCGGCAGGTCTGTTGCTGGCCATCTCCTCGGCCATCTCGCATGACCTGCTCAAGGGCGTCATCATGCCGACCATCTCGGAGAAGAATGAACTCCTGGCGGGGCGCATCTCCATGGTCGCGGCCATCCTGCTGGCGGGTTATCTCGGCATGAATCCGCCCGGCTTCGCGGCGGGCACCGTGGCCATCGCCTTCGGTCTGGCGGCCTCGTCCATCTTCCCGGCCATCATGCTGGGCATCTTCTCGAAACGCACCAACAAGGCCGGCGCCATCGCGGGCATGGTCGCGGGCATCACGGTGACCCTGCTCTATGTGTTCCAGCACAAGGGCATCTTCTTCATTCCAGGCACCACCTTCCTCATGCCCGAGATGGGGATGGGGCCCGACTGGTTCCTCGGCATCTCGCCGAACGCCTTCGGCGCTGTGGGCGCGCTGGTGAACTTTGCGGTGGCCTTCGTGGTCTCGGCACTCACGGCTCCGCCGCCCCCACACATCCAGCACCTGGTCGAGGATGTGCGCATCCCGCGCGGCGCGGGTGTGGCCACCGGGCACTGAGCCTGATCCAAGCCTGACTCAAGCCCCGCCTCGGCGGGGCTTTTTCGTGGTGCACGGACTGCCCAGAGTGCGCCCAGGCGGGTTAAGATCGGGGCGCGGATCATCGCAGACCGCGCGCCAACATCGAGGTGAGCCGACAGCATGGACATCGAACTGATCGAGATCCAGGAATTCCTGGCCAGTCATCCGCCCTTCGATCAACTGCCCGAGGCGGCGCTCGGTCGTCTGCCGCGCCACATCAAGGTGCGCTATCTCCGCCGCGATAGCGCCTTTCCCCCACCCGATTCCGACGCCTGCCTGTTCATTCTGCGCCGCGGGGCCATCGAGCTGCACGACGCCTCGGGCGAGCTCATCGGCAAGCTCGCCGAGGGCGATCTGCACGATATCCAGTGTCGCCCCGATGATGGCGACCGCTATCTCGGACGCGCCGCTGAAGACACCCTGGTCTATACCCTGCCCTGCACCGAACTCGATGCGTTGCGCACGGCCCATCCAGCCTTTGCCGAGCACTTTGAACAGTCGCTCTCGCATCGGCTGCGCCGGGCGCTCGACGTGGTGATCGACACCCCGCCCACAACGAATCTCATGACGGTGCGGGTGCGCAACATGATCAACCGCGCGCCTATCGTCACCGCGCCCGAGACCAGCATCCGCGATGCGTCCCGGATCATGACCGAGCATCATGTCTCCTCGCTCCTCATCATGGAGGGCGAGCGTCTTGCGGGCATGATCACCGATCGCGATCTGCGCGGGCGTTGTCTCGCGGCGGGGCTGCCAAGTGATCGCCCGGTGCGCGAGATCATGACCGAGCGGCTGCAATGCGTGGAGCTCGACACCCTGGGCTTCGAGGCGCTGCTGACCATGACGCGCCTCAATGTGCACCATCTGCCGGTGCTCGACGACGGACGCGTGGTCGGGCTGCTCTCCAGCACCGACCTCACCCGCTTCCAGAGCGCCAACGCGGTCTATCTGGTGGGCGA
>JAFGTZ010000317.1 GCA_016938795.1 Chromatiaceae bacterium
CGGCTGAGCAGATCTTGCGTGATCGGGCCGCGCGTCCGGGGTCGGATATCTTCGAGGCATCCCTTCTGGCCGAGGGTGAGCTTGAGGCCGAGTCAGGGCGTGAGGCGCTCGAGAGCGCGACGGATGGGCTGGTTCAGGCCAGCGCGACCTTCTCCAGCGGACGCGCGCCGGAGGTTGCGGGCGCGCTCGCGCGTCCACTGGTCTTTGATCTGCGCGAACTCCTGCAACCGGGCGGCGCCCAGCGTCTGGCCGAGCAGATACAGTGGATGGCCCGTGCGGGCGAGGACATGGCCGAACTCAAGCTTCATCCGCCAAGCCTGGGGGCGCTCGATGTGCGTATTGCCATGGAGGGCGACAAGACCCATGTGCAGTTCTTCTCAGCCAGCCCCGTGGTGCGTGAGGTGCTGGAGGCCGCCCTGCCGCGCTTGCGCGAGGCCCTGGGTCAGGAGAATCTGATGCTCGGCGATGCCAGCGTCTCGGATTATCCCAGCCAAGGGCGCGGGGATGGGGGCGGGCAGGGAAGTGGCACGCCATCCGGGTCCGGGGGCGCCTGGGGTGCGGATGAAGCTGTGCGCGATGAGGAGGTCGGACCCTTGCCCGACCAGACGCTGCATGTCTTGGCGCGACGCCTGGATTTCTTTGTTTAGCGACCCGTCCGGGATGGCTTTGATAGACTGTGCTGTCTTGGCACCCTGATTCCAGATGTCCAGTATCACCCATGGCGAAAAAAAAGACTGAAGCAAAGGAGGCTCCGCCCTCCGGTAAGGGGAAACTCATCCTCATCATCCTGATCCTGGTGTTGCTCCTCGCCATTGGCGGCGGGGTCGCGGCCTATTTTCTATTGATGAAGGATTCGGGACAGGATGAGGAGGTGTCCGAGGAGGAGGTTGCCACCGAGCAAAGCGCCGAGGCGGGTGCCGCCAGCGCCCCGCCCGCGACACCGGCGTCACCCGCCGTTGCACCTGGGGCGCCGCTCACCTATCAGGCACTGCAACCCCTGACCGTCAATCTGACCTCCTCGGGCGTGATGCACTTTTTGCGTGTCGGCGTCACCGTCACCACCTACGATCCTGCGGTCGCGGCCGCCATCGAGCGTCATGCGCCCATGATCCGCAACGATTTTCTGCGCCATCTGGCGATTCAGGACTATGAGGTTCTCAACACCCCCGAAGGCAAGGACGCGCTGCGCGAGGAGCTGCGCTCCATGCTCAGCGCTCTCTTGGTCAAGGTCGGCGAGCCGTCCCTGATCGAGGGAGTGCTCTTCACCGATCTGGTGATGCAGTAGCAGGGGGGGTGCCATGGCCCAGCAGACCGATATCCTCAGTCAGGACGAGATCGACGCCCTCTTGCATGGCGTCGATAGCGGCGATATCGACACCGAAGAGGGGGGCTTTCCCGCCGATGGCGAGGTGCGTCCCTATAACCTTGCGAGCGAAGAGCGTATCGTGCGCGGGCGCATGCCCACGCTCGACATGATCAACGAGCGCTTCGCGCGCTATCTGCGTGTGCATCTGTTCAATCTATTGCGCCGCTCCTCGGAAATCTCGGTCATCGGCACCAAGGTAACCAAGTTTTCCGAGTACGTTCATTCGCTCTATGTGCCGACCAGTCTCAACCTGGTGCGGGTCTCGCCCCTGCATGGCACGGCGCTCTTTGTGTTCGATCCGCGCCTGGTCTTTACCTTGGTCGATAACTTTTTCGGCGGTGATGGGCGCTATTACACCCGTATCGAGGGGCGCGACTTCACCCCCATGGAGCTGCGCGTCATCAACAATCTGCTGCACGC
>JAFGTZ010000318.1 GCA_016938795.1 Chromatiaceae bacterium
ATCCGGCAGTCGCGCACCCGCAGCCGGAAACGGTTGCCGCGCAGCACGCCCCGGCGCAGCTTGCGCCCGTGCCCCTGCACGGACAGCACCTCGATGCCTTCCTCGACCAAGGCCGACCACCGGGGCTCGGGCGCGCCGGGACGTGGCGCCGGCAGCGAGAACCACTGCCAGGTCAGGGCATGACGATCCTTAAGCCCGGCAAAGCCGACCTCCGAGACCGCCACGCCGGCGAGCGCAGCCAGACGGCGCGCCACCCACTCGGTATTGGCGTCGCGCTTGCGCACCCAGAGCAACCGGTGGGCGCCCTCGCCATCGGGCTCGAAACCCAGATCTTCCTCGACCTGAAAATCCTCCGGCTCGACGCGCAACCGCCCGCTCCCGAGCGGCTCGCCATGGGCGCGCGGCAGCGCCTCGACCGGCGTGAAGGCCGGCAACGGAACGCCGTTCACTCGACGAGCAAGACGCTGGCCGAGGCGGCGATGCCCTCGCCGCGACCAGTGAAGCCCATGTGTTCCATGGTGGTGGCCTTGACGTTGACCCGCGCCGGGTCGCACTGCATGTCGGCGGCGAGCACCTCGACCATGCCTGGAATGTGCGGCGCGAGCTTGGGGCGCTGCGCAATGAGCGTCATATCGGCGTTGTGCACCCGAAGCCCGCGCGCGTGCAGGCTCTCGATGACGCGGCGCAGCAGGATGCGGCTGTCGATGCCGGCATAGGCGTCGTCGGTATCGGGAAAATGGCGCCCAATATCGCCCAGCCCCGCCGCCCCGAGCAGCGCATCGCAGAGCGCATGAATGAGCACATCGCCATCGGAATGCGCCAGCATCCCCTGGTCGTGCGGAATCTCGACCCCACCGAGCACCAAGGGGCGCCCAGGGGCAAAACGATGGGCGTCGAAGCCCTGTCCAATCAGCATGTCCACAGCCTCCGGCGATCAGCCGCTAGCCCGAGCGGGCCACTCAACGGCTAGCCTCGCCCCTGTTGTTCGAGATAAAAACGCGCCAGCGGCAGATCCTCGGCGCGGGTGATCTTGAGATTGTCCGCGTGCCCCTCGACCAAACGCGGTGCATGGCCCAGATATTCCATGGCCGAGGCATCGTCAGTGACCAGCACCCCGGCCTCCAGCGTCAGACGCAAGGCCTCGCGCAGGAGACCCAAGCGGAACATCTGCGGGGTATAGGCATGCCAGAGGCTGGCGCGATCAACCGTGGCCTGCACGCGCCCGCTCCCATCGGCGCGCTTCATGGTATCGCGTACCGGTATGGCCAGCAGTCCACCCACCGGATCATCGCGCAGGGTGTCGATCAGATGATCGAGATCGCTCCGGCGCAGACAGGGGCGCGCGGCATCGTGTACCAGCACCCAGTCGCTGGGCTGGGCGCGCTCGGCGGCCAGGGCATCGAGCGCGTTGAGCACCGAGTGACAGCGCTCGGCGCCGCCCACGGCGCGCAGCACCCGGGGATGCCCCGCAGTGGCGGTACCCTCCCAATAGCCATCCTCGGCACCAAGCGCCACCGCCACCCCGGCGATGCGTGGATGGTCCAGAAACAGATCCAGGGTGTGCTCGATCACCGTGCGCCCTGGGGTCAGTTCAAGGTATTGCTTGGGAATGGCGCTACCCATGCGCCGCCCGACACCGGCGGCGGGCAGCACCACCCAGTAAGCGGGGCCGCTGCTCATGGCGCTTGCTCTGCGGGTTGTGAACGGGGTTCGATCACCTGCAAGAAAATTTCTCCCGGTTTGATCATGCCAAGCTCGGTGCGCGCGCGCTCCTCAAGCGCTTCGAGCCCGCGGCGCAGATCCTCGACCTCGGCGCGCAATGCGGCGTTGCGCGCCGCTAGCTGCTCCAGCTCGGCCTCGCGCGCGGTGATCTCCTGGCGCATCAGATGCAGCTCGGCAAGACTGCCCGGACCAACCCAGAGCCGATACTGAAGCACCAGCAACACAAGCAGCAAAAGCGCAATCAGTGAACGCATGGTGTTGGTCGTCGATGAGTGAAGACGCGCCCGACCGCATCGGCGAGCGCGCCGGACATCCCATTACAGCCAGCGGAAGGCCGCGCGACCTGCATAGACCGCCTCGTCGCCGAGCTGATCCTCGATGCGCATGAGCTGGTTGTACTTGGCGACACGATCGGAGCGCGACAGCGAGCCGGTCTTGATCTGACCCGCCCCCGTGGCCACCACCAGATCGGCGATGGTGGTGTCCTCGGTCTCGCCCGAGCGGTGCGACACCACGGCCGTGTAGCCCGCATCATGCGCCATGGCAATGGCCTCCAGGGTTTCGGTCAGGGTACCGATCTGGTTGACCTTGATGAGAATGGAGTTGGCGACACACTTGTCGATCGCCTCACGCAGGATGCGGGTGTTGGTGACGAAAATATCGTCGCCGACAATCTGCACCTTGGCGCCCAGACGATCCGTCATTGCTTTCCAACCCTCCCAATCGCCCTCGGCCAGACCGTCCTCGATGGAGAGAATGGGATACTTCGCCACCCAGGCGTCGAGCAGATCGATCATGCCTGCGGCATCCAGGGTGCGCCCCTCGCCTTGAAGCACATACTGGCCGTTTTTGTAGAACTCGGAGGCTGCGGCATCGAGCCCGAGATAGATGTCGGAGCCGGCCTTGAAGCCCGCCTTGTCGATGGCCTCCAGAATGACTTCAATGGCCGCCTCGTTGGAGCTGAGGTTGGGTGCGAAACCGCCTTCGTCACCCACGGCGGTGGACAGCCCACGACCGTGCAGCACCGATTTCAGGGCATGGAAGACCTCGGCGCCATAACGCACCGCCTCGCGCAGCGAGGGCGCGCCCACGGGCATGATCATGAACTCCTGAAAATCCACGCTGTTATCGGCATGGCTGCCGCCGTTGATGATGTTCATCATGGGCACCGGCAGACGATAGGGGCCGGCGGCAATGGAACGATAAAGCGGCAGGGCCTTCTCCTGCGCGGCGGCATGGGCGGCGGCAAGCGAGACACCAAGCAGGGCGTTGGCGCCCAGACGGGATTTGTTCTCGGTGCCATCGAGTTCGATCATGCGCCGATCAAGCGCGCCCTGATCGCTGACCTCCATGCCCAGCACTGCATCGCGCAGCTCACCCTGGACATGGCCAATGGCGTTGAGCACGCCCTTGCCAAGAAAACGGCTCTTATCGCCATCGCGCATCTCCAGCGCTTCACGCGAACCGGTCGAGGCACCCGAGGGCACCACGGCGCGGCCAATGGCGCCATTGGCTGTGATGACATCGGCCTCAACGGTTGGATTGCCACGGGAATCCAGCACCTCACGGGCGCGGATATCGATAATCTCGGACATGGTCGGACACTCCTTAAGGATTCAGATGATATTGAGAGATAAGCCGGTTGACGCGAATCCGCGCTCAGTCGGAACGGCGAATTACGATCAGGATTCGCTCGTTCAGCCGCTCTTGCGGCGAGTTTGCCAAGTTATCGCGACGATAGGCAGCGTCGTCTCCATGGCCGTCTATCATGCCAGCTTGCCTCTGAACATGAAATAGACAGCGCCAACGAGACAGAGCGCGGCCCAGAGATAGTCAAGCTTCATGGGCTCTCGAAGATAAAAGAGGGCGAAGGGAACAAACACACTCAGGGTGATCACTTCCTGAATGACCTTCAACTCTCCAACCGTGAGAACACTGTATCCAATTCTGTTGGCGGGAACCTGAAAAAGATATTCAAAAAAGGCAATTCCCCAACTCACAAAAGCCGCGATGAACCATGCCTTGCCATTCAGCTCCCTGAGATGAGCATACCAGGCAAAGGTCATAAAGATGTTGCTGCATAGCAACATGAGTATCGTGACAAGGACCGGATTCAATGGAGTTCCTTTTCGGACATAGCCAGGCAATGCACAATTTTCTGGTTATCTGTCGAGCCGACAACAGTCAGTTTATCCATCGGCCAAGCCAGGCACCGTCTACGCTTGTTAGGCGACTGACGCAAAGAAAAGGTATGCGATGCGTATCTACGCGCTACGCGCAGTTTTA
>JAFGTZ010000319.1 GCA_016938795.1 Chromatiaceae bacterium
CTGATCGGCGGTCGGCTCAGGATCGAGAAACCGCCCAAGGGTAAAGGCACGCAAGTACGATGCATGATTCCGGCATCAGGCGTCTAGCCACTAGACACGAGTGACCACTCATCCATAACTTTACATAATATACATTATGCGAAACTAAAGATGCCTCTCTTTTTGTCTTGTTGCGCTCGTGACTGTTAGATTAACGCGACAAGGATGTTCTTTAAGCATCATCGCGTTATCCTAGCGCCATTGAAAAATCGCAACACCAAGACATGCTCGCAACACACGGGAACTAACCATGATGAGATTGAGTTGCCGCTCCCAGTCATTGCGCCTTTTGCGCGCCTCGCTTCCCCTTGCCCTGGGACTGGGGCTCACGGCCTGCGCGAGCATCGACACAGACTCCAACCCCCAAGCGCCAGCTGAAAACCCCACGCCCACCGTTGCACCCAGTGCTGGCGCGGCGCCCATTCTGCCCGGCGAGCCGAAGCTCTATGTGCTGCCAGACGAAAACCGCGCGATCACGCGCATTGTCGTGGATACCGATATGCAGCAGGCACGCTTTTACGATGGCAGCGAGGAAATCGGCTGGACCACGGTGGCCACGGGAGTATCGAGCTACCCAACCCCGACCGGCGAGTTCAGGGTAATCGAGAAGGTTGAGAACAAGCGCTCGAACCTCTACGGCAAGGTGTATGGCAAGGGCGGCAAGCTTGTCAACGCCAACGCCCGTGTCGGACGCGACCCCATTCCCGATGGCGGACGCTTCGAAGGCGCGCGCATGCCCTATTTTCTGCGTCTGACCAACGATGGCATCGGTCTGCATGCGGGGCCCATTCCGCGTCCTGGGCGTCCGGCCTCGCATGGCTGCATTCGGGTTCCGGCCAAGGTTGCGCCGCGCATGTTCGAGCAGATCGCGCTCGGTACAGCCGTCAGCATTGAAGGCGTGGGGCCAAGCTATGAGCGTTATCTCGCGCAGCAGCGCGCGGCGGCGGCTCGCCGCGCGGCGGAGCGGCGGCGCCAGGAGGAGCTGGCCAAGGTTGAGGCAACAGCACCTGAAGCACCCTCTTCCGAGCCTGCCTTGGCCTCTGCGGCGTCCGAGAGTCAATCCACGGCCTCATCTCCCTCTGGCTCGGACGGACCCGCCGCCTCCCAACCCGAAACAACGCCAGACACCGAGACGCCATCCTCACGTCTCTCTTCGCCCGAGTTGCCTCCAGCTGAGCCCGATCCGGATGCGCCGCCACCCGTCGAGTCGCCCTTGACTGGTGCAGCCTCTGTCCCGGAGCACAACGAATCCGTGCCTGCACCGGGCCCAAGCCTCGATCAGCCGTCTCTCGCGGCGCCTCTCAGCGGCACTTCGGAACCGCCAGAACCGGCGGCAGAACCCTTTGATAGCGCACCAGACATACCAGCCACTGGCCTGAATGCGGAGGTCCGCGCGGAATGAAGACGGCAGAGTTCGCACTCGACCCCGATCTTTGTCATCTCAATCATGCCGCCATTGGTCCCTGGCCGCTGCGCACGGTTCGGGCTGTGGAGGCCTTTGCGCGCGAGAATGGCGCCCTCGGCTCCCTGCACTATCCGGCTTGGCTTGAGGTCGAGCAGCGTCTGCGCGAGCGCCTGGCGCGTCTGCTAGGTGCGGATTCTGCAGACGAGATTGCGCTGGTCAAGAGTACCTCCGAGGGACTCTCTGTCATCGCCCAGGGGCTGCCCTGGGCGGCGGGCGATAATGTGGTGGGCATTGCGCAGGAGTTTCCATCCAACCGCATCGTCTGGGAGTCGCTCGCCGAGCGCGGCGTGGAGTGGCGCGCCCTGGATCTGGAGCACTGCGGAGAGGATCCTGAAACGGCGCTGCTGGCCTGTTGTGACGAGCGTACGCGGCTAGTCGCTGTGAGCTGGGTGCAGTACGGGCGCGGTCTGCGGCTCGATCTCGAACATCTGGGCGCGCTGTGTCGGGCACGCGGCATTCTGCTCTGTGTCGATGCCATTCAGGGGCTGGGCGCCCTGCCCTTCGATCTGGCCCGATGTGGCGCCGATTTCGTGGTGGCCGACGGGCACAAGTGGATGCTGGGACCCGAGGGTGTGGCCCTGCTCTATGTCGCACCCGCTCAGCGCGAGCGTCTGCAATTGCATGAATTCGGCTGGCGCATGGTGGCCGATCCCGGCAATTTCGAGACACGCCAGTGGCAACCCGCGTCGAACGCGCGGCGTTTCGAGTGCGGTAGCCCCAACCTGCTTGGCATGCATGCCCTGGAGGCTAGTCTTTCGCTCATCGAGGAGCTTGGCCCCGCCTCGATCCAGACGGCCATTGCTGAACGCATCGAGCATCTCATTGGCTGGATCGACCGTCAGGGCTTCGAGCTGCTCAGTCCGCCCGCTCCGGCGCGTCGCGCCGGTATCCTCACCTTCAGGGTTGAGGGCGTTGATCATGAATGGCTCTGGCGCGCGCTCATGGAACAGCGCGTGCTATGCGCCGCACGCGGCGGAGGTATCCGCTTCTCGCCGCATTTTCATACCACGCCGGACAGTCTCGACGCAGCGATGAAGCGCCTGATGGAGGCACTGTCGCGTCATGCACATCAATGATGCTTCAACTGGAACTCAGGCCATCTAAGGGCTAAGGTGTTGTTACCCTTGCGCATGACTTGGGCGCACCTTTCGGGTGTCGAGGCGGAATGAAACGCGTGTAAAACGTCCGCAGACATCCCATTCAGATGAGGTTCACGACAGATGCTCACCAGCAGACGCCTTCAGCTCGTAGGGCTGATGTGGCTCGGCGCGCTCGTCATGACGTCGGCTATGGCGTCGGCGGCCACCGAATCTCCGACAGTCACGCGCCCTCAGGTTTCAGGGCCGTTGAGCGGTGGAACCGCCGATCACGCCAAGTTCGAGGTGCTCCAACAGGATTTCAGCTCAGGCCCGGAGGTCACTCAGGCCTGTCTGAGCTGCCACACCGAAACCGGTGAGCACTTCATGCGCAATATCCACTGGACCTGGGATTATGTGGATCCGGAGACTGGGCAGCAGCTCGGAAAGCGTTATTTAATCAATAACTTCTGCACCAACTCCCGCGGTAATGAAGGCATGTGCGCCCAGTGTCACGCGGGCTATGGCTGGAAGGATGAAGACTTCGATTTTCGCGACCAGAGCAAGATTGACTGTCTGGTCTGTCATGACAGCACCGGAACCTATTACAAAACGCCCAACAGCGCGGGGCATTCGGCCTGCTCGGTGATGTTCGAAGGTAAGCCGCCCATGGATCTGGGCATGATCGCGCGCAATGTCGCCTTGCCAAGCCGTGCCAACTGCGGCACCTGCCACTTTTATGGCGGTGGTGGCGATAACGTCAAGCATGGTGATCTCTCCTCGGCGCTGTCCCAGCCCGGGCACGAACTTGATGTTCACATGGACGCGGAGGGACTGAACTTCGCCTGTACCGCCTGCCATATTACCAAGCAGCACATCTGGGCCGGCAGTCGCTACCAGGTCATGTCGCGCGACACCGAGGGCACCGGAAAACCAGGCGAGCGCCGCGATGTGGCAACCTGTGAGTCCTGTCACGGACTCTCACCTCACCCAAGTGGCTCGCTCCAGGGTTTCAAGCTCAATACTCATGTTGACAGCATCGCCTGCCAAACCTGCCACATTCCCGAATTCGCGCGCGGCGGTGTGGCCACGGCCATGGACTGGGACTGGCGTACTGCCGGCAAGACACGCGATGGCGAGGGCTATCACGAACACGGCTATACCCAGGGCAATGGCGAGCATCGCTATACCTACAAGTCCATCAAGGGCGACTTTACCTTTGATGAAAACGTGACGCCCCTGTATGCCTGGTTCGACGGCCAGATGCGCTATACCACCATCGACACCCGCTTCGATGCCAATCAACAACCCATTGATATCAATGCGTTCAGCGGTTCACGCGACGATCCCAGCTCGCGCATCTGGCCCTTCAAACGCATGCATACCTGGCAGCCCTATGACATGGGCAACAATACCCTGGTCTACACCCATCTCTGGGGCGAGGATGATGCGGCCTATTGGGGGAGTTACGACATGGGACGCGCCATCGCCAAAGGCATGGCTGATTTCGGGCTCGATTATTCGGGTGAATTCGGCTACGTCGAGACCCTGTCCTGGTGGCCCATCACACACATGGTCGCCCCTAAGGAAGATGCGCTGGCGTGTCGTGATTGTCATGCCGCTGACGGGCGTCTGGAGGCCGTCGAGGGCATCTACATGCCAGGCCGTGATCGCAGCTTCTGGGTTGATCGTATTGGCCTTTGGGCGGTGGTCGCAACCCTGCTTGGCATTCTGATCCATGCCGGCATTCGCCGCTTCCTGCTCAAAGACTCTGGAGCGCACCACTAATGACTGTACGCAAGGTTCTAATTTTTGGTCGATTCGAGCGTTTTTGGCACTGGAGTCAGATGGTGCTGATCATAGTGCTCATGTTCAGCGGCTTTGGGCTGCATGGCTTCCACGCCCTGCTCGATTTCGAGCTGGCGGTTGCCCTGCATACCTATGCGGCGCTCGCGCTGCTGGTTCTCTGGCTCTTCAGTGTCTTCTGGCTTTTCACCACCGAGACCTGGCGCCATTTTCTGCCTACCGGGCGCGGCCTCTGGCAGGTCTTGCGTTTTTACACCTACGGCATCTTCAGGGGCGAGCGTCACCCCTATCGCAAGGCCTTCTGGCGCAAGCACAATCCGCTTCAGGCGTTGGCCTACCTGATGCTCAAGGTGGTGCTCTTTCCCTTGATCTGGATTACCGGGCTGCTCTATCTCTTTTATTTTCTCTGGCGCGATCTGCCGCACGCCAGCGATCTGCTCTTCGCGGTCGCAGTTGTCCATACCGGGGCGGCCTTTGCCATTCTGGCCTTTGTGTTCATCCACGTTTATATGCTCACCACCGGGCATTCCTTCGCCGAGCATGTTGCCCCCATGATGACGGGATTTGACGAGGTCGAACTGACGCCGGAGGAAGAGGCTTATCTGGAGAAGGATCAGCCGGCAATGATTCGCTGAGCGTGGCAGGCGCCCTGAGGTGATGACTCAGGGCGTGCCTCGATTAGCCCGTGGCCGATGTGGGCTCATGTGGATGCGTTTGAATCCGCTCATCTCGCGACGCATCATGGCGCAACATCTCGGCGTCATTGGCGCCATTCTGGAATGCCTGATTCACGCGGTCGCGCAGCTCCTTGCCTGGCTTGAAGTGCGGAACATGTTTACCCGCAAGCGCCACCGCATCGCCCGTTTTGGGGTTACGTCCGATGCGTGGCGGACGGTAATGCAGCGAAAAGCTCCCGAAGCCGCGGATTTCGATCCGCTCGCCGGACGCGAGCGCACCGCTCATGCGCTCAAGAATCTTACGAACCGCCTCATCGACATCCTTATAGGCCAGATGATCCTGCTCGGCGGCCAGAATGTCGATCAGCTCGGATTTCGTCATTAGTATCGACTCCTGGAAACAGAGACGGGGCCGCGAGGGCCCCGCCGTCTACAAATGGTTCGGGGCTTGGATCAGCCGTTACGCTGAGCCTCTTCCATTTGCTCCTTGAGAATGTCGCCGAGAGTTGCGGTGCCGCTGGCGGCATCGCGCGAATAGCCCTTGATCGCGGCCTGTTCGTCCTCGGCATCCTTCGCCTTCATGGAGAGCGACAGGGTGCGGTTCTTGCGATCAACACCGAGGAACTTGGCCTCGATCTCTTCACCGGCCTTGAGCACGGTGCGCGCGTCCTCGACACGGTCACGCGAGATTTCGGAGGCGCGCAGATAACCCTCCACCCCATCGGCGAGCGCCACGGTCGCGCCCTTGGCATCGACCTCGGTGATGGTGCCAGTGATAATGCTGCCCTTCTCGTGCAGACCGACGAAGCTGGAGAAGGGATCCTTGTCGAGCTGCTTGACGCCGAGCGAGATGCGCTCGCGCTCGGGATCGACCGAGAGCACCACGGTTTCGAGCTCGTCGCCCTTCTTGTAGCGACGCAGGGCGTTTTCGCCGGACTCATCCCAGGAGATGTCGGAGAGATGCACCAGACCGTCGATGCCGCCGTCGAGACCGATGAAGATGCCGAAATCGGTGATCGACTTGATCTTGCCGGTGACGTGATCGCCCTTCTTGTGGTTGGCAGCGAACTCGTCCCAGGGATTCATGGCGCACTGCTTGATGCCGAGCGAGATGCGGCGACGCTCCTCGTCGATGTCGAGCACCATGACCTCGACCTCGTCGCCCAGGCTGACGACCTTGGAGGGATGGATGTTCTTGTTGGTCCAGTCCATCTCGGAGACATGCACCAGACCCTCGACGCCCTCTTCGATCTCGACGAAGCAGCCGTAATCGGCAATGTTCGTGACCTTGCCGAAGACGCGGGTGCCCTCGGGGTAACGACGCGAGATGTTGACCCAGGGATCCTCGCCCATCTGCTTGAGGCCGAGCGAGACGCGTTGACGCTCGCGGTCGAACTTGAGCACCTTGACGTTGATCTCGTCGCCAATTTCGACCACTTCGGAGGGATGCTTGACGCGGCGCCAGGCCATGTCGGTGATGTGCAGCAGGCCGTCGATGCCGCCCAGATCGAGGAAGGCGCCGTAGTCGGTGAGGTTCTTGACCACACCCTTGACTTCCATGCCCTCTTCCAGGTTCTTCAGCAGCTGCTCGCGCTCGGCGCTGTACTCTTCCTCGACCACGGCGCGGCGCGAGACCACGACGTTGTTGCGCTTACGGTCGAGCTTGATGACCTTGAACTCTTGCTCCTTGCCTTCGAGATAGGTGGTGTCGCGCACCGGGCGCACATCGACCAGGGAGCCCGGCAGGAAGGCGCGCACCGTGCCCAGATCCACCGTGAAGCCGCCCTTGACCTTGCCGTTGATGAGGCCCTTGACGGTTTCGGCGTTCTCGAAGGCCTTCTCAAGATAATCCCAGGCCGCGAAACGCTTTGCCTTCTCGCGCGAGAGGCGGGTGACGCCGAAACCGTCTTCGACGGCATCCAGTGCGACCTCAACCTCGTCTCCGACGGCGACTTCAAGTTCACCCTCGGCGCTGATGAACTGGATGCGCGGAATGACGCCCTCGGATTTCAGGCCCGCATTGACCACCACGTTATCCGAGGTGATGGCAATGACGGTGCCAACGACAATGGTGCCCGGCTGGAGCTGGGTGGTATGGAGACTTTGTTCAAAAAGTTCGGCAAAGCTTTCGGTCATGAGATCCAATTATCCTGAGAACGGCGCGCGAACCGCCCCATCCGGAGCGGAGGGTGATGAATGAAATGATAAAGGCCGGCGCCTTCCGCGCCGACCCCAGCCCAAGCCGACCTTAAACGCCGGCAATCAAGAGACCTGCTCCGGGAAGACGCGCCTAACCTCTTCCAGAACCCGATCAAGTACTTCAGCGATGGACATCGTGCTCGAATCCAGCATGATGGCATCCGTGGCCGGCCTCAGTGGCGCCGTCGCACGGCTGCGGTCACGCTGGTCGCGCTCGCATATATCCCGTATCAGATCCGGCAGACTAGCATCCAACCCCTTTTCCTTCAACTGTTTATAACGCCGATCCGCACGCACCTCGGGGCTGGCGTCGAGAAAGATTTTCAAGGGGGCCAGAGGAAAGACGACGCTGCCCATGTCGCGCCCATCCGCGACCAGTCCGGGCGCGAGCGCCTGACGGCGCTGCCACTCCAGCAAGGCCGCGCGCACCGGCGCATGGGCCGCCACGCGCGAGGCGGCCATGCCGGCGCGCTCGGTACGGATGGCGTCACTCACATCCTCGCCATCGAGCAGAACCCGGCGTCCCGCGAAGCCAAGCGGCAGACGCGCGGCAAGCGAGGCCATGGCCTCGGGATCATCGAGCGCAAGCCCCTCGCGCTCGGCGGCGAGCCCCAGTGCGCGATAGAGCGCGCCGCTGTCGAGACAGTGCCAGCCCAAGTGTGCCGCAAGCGCCTCGGCCAGGGTGCCCTTGCCGGTGCCGGAGGGGCCATCGATGGTGACCACTGGAACGCTGAGCAAGGTCACGCGCCACGCTCCTCGATACCCAGCCCTGCCTCAGCGGCCAGCATGGCAAAACCGGGGAAGGAGGTGTTGACGTTGGCGCAGTCACGAATCTCGATGGGGCGCTGGGAGCGTAGCGCGGCGATCGCGAACGACATGGCAATGCGGTGATCGCCGTGTGAATCAATGGGGCCGCCTGGTCCAGCCGCACCGATCTGGCCGCCGCGAATGCGGATACCGTCCGCCAGAGGTTCGGCCTCGATGCCGAGCTGAGCCAGACCGTCGGCCATGACCTGGATGCGGTCGCTCTCCTTCACGCGCAGCTCCTCGGCGCCGGTGAGCAAGGTTTCACCCTCGGCGCAGGCGGCGGCAATGAAGAGTGCCGGAAACTCGTCGATGGCGAGCGGTACCTGATCGTGCGGAATTTCGATGCCGCGCAGCTGGGCATGGCGCACGCGCAGATCGGCCACCGGCTCACCACCGGCCAGACGTCGGTCGATGAGCTCGATATCCGCGCCCATGGCGCGCAGGATATTGATGACCCCAACCCGGGTTGGGTTGATGCCGACCCCTTCAAGCAGCAGATCCGAGCCCGGCGCGATGCTGGCCCCGACCAGAAAGAAGGCCGCCGAGGAAATATCGGCCGGGATGTTCAGTTGACAGGCGCTCAGCCGCCCACCGCCCGTGACACAGACCCGATTGGCGTGGCGGCGCACCGAATAGCCAAAGGCGGTGAGCATCCGCTCGGTGTGATCGCGCGTTGGCGCGGGCTCGCTCACGCAGGTTTCGCCCTCGGCGAAGAGGCCGGCGAGCAGCAGACTCGATTTCACCTGGGCGCTGGCCACCGGCATCCCATAGTCGATGCCGCGCAAGCCGCCACAGGGCTCGATGCGCAGCGGGGCCGTACCCTCGGCGGAGGCGTGAATACGCGCCCCCATGAGGCTCAGCGGTTCGCTCACCCGGCGCATGGGGCGGCGCGTGAGCGAGGCGTCGCCCACCAGGGTCGTCTCAAAGGATTGTCCGGCTAAGAGCCCGGCGAGCAGGCGCATGGAGGTGCCCGAGTTGCCCATGTCGAGGGCGCCATCGGGCGCGCCGAGGCCGCGCAGCCCAACACCGCGCACCCGCACCCGGCCCGCCTCGGGGCCGCTGATCTCGACACCCATGCGCCGAAAGGCGGCAAGCGTGGCCAAGGCGTCGGCCCCTTCAAGAAAGCCGCTGATCGTGGTCTCGCCCTCGGCCAGGGCCGCGAACATGATGGAGCGATGCGAAATCGACTTGTCGCCCGGCACCCGCAGGCGCCCGTTCAAGGCGCCTCCAGGCGCAACCTGGTATCGGATATCCACAGACTGTCCCAAGGGGTCTCCCGCGCGCGCGGCGGCGCGCATGATGCAATTGGCTAAACGCGCCATTCTAGTCAGCCCGTCCCATAGGGTAAACTTTGCGCTTTATCCACCACGCACCACTTCATGCCATCATCCAGCCCCATGAGCATCACCCCACGTCAGAAACGCTGGCTCAAGCAGCAGGTTCATCATCTCAAGCCGGTGGTGCTCATCGGCCAGCACGGGCTCGGCGAGTCGGTGCTGGCTGAACTCGAAGTCGCGCTGGCCCATCACGAGCTGCTGAAGATCCGCATCAGCGTCGGGGATCGCGAGGAGCGCGACGCCATTTTGGCCACCATTGGCGAGCGCACCGGGGCCGCCCTGATCAGCCGCATCGGCAACGTGGCCGCACTCTATCGCCCCAACCCGCGCAAGCGCGATCCGCTGGTGCTGCCGCGCGACTGAGTGCCCTCAGCCCGAGCGTGAGCGTAGCTGCTCCCAGGCCATCCAGCCCGAGGTGCGATCACGGCAGCACAGCACGGCCACCCGATCCGGCGCGCTCGAATCGGGTCGAATCTCGACATCCAGCGCCTGAAGCGCCTGCTGCTCATCCGCATCGAGCGCTCGGGTGCCAAAGACGGAGAGGATCAGCCCACCCGGTATCGGGGGTGGCGGCTCGTTGGATGTGCCGTCCATCAGCGCGACCCAGGCCGGGATGAACTCCGGGCCATAGAGTTCGAAAAAGCCGTTGGAGCCGCGCAGATGCATCTCGATCGGCTGCCCGCCAATCAACTCCAGATTGCACAGCCCGGTATAACCGGGCAAGAGTCGGCGCACCCACTCAGCAACGCGCGCATCCAGATCCGGGCGCACCATACCCACATCCCACCACAGCGGACGCTCCTGGTTTTTTTCTGCCGAGGCGCAGGTATGCGCAAACCACAACGGCTCGCCATCCTGCACCAGACAATCACTGCTGGTGTGCTCACCCTCCAGACGCTCACACCAGAAGGCGCCAGCCTGAAGCGGGACGGCATTGGCGCGCGCCCTCCCCGCTCCCAGCGCCATCCCGGCCAGATTGACGATGGGCTTGACGAACACCTCGGTCTCGGGCGACAGACCCAGATCGCACGGATCGACCCCGCAGGGCGCGGCGCGCAACCCCGCCGCCAGGGCCAGGGCCAGCTTGTCGTAAACCTGACGATGCGCCGGATTGAGACGCCAGGCCGCCGCATCGCTCACCGCGACCTCGCTGTTTGGTTGCGGCTGAAAGAGCCAGGCCCGTTCTGGCAGCACCCCGACGAACATGGTTCAGCCCCCGCAGCTCACAGCCGTTCGACCTCGCACAATCCCGACTTGAAGGGCGGAAAGCCGCTGATGGGATCGAGATGGCGGTCGTCCGTGAGTTCGTTGATGTTGGCGCTGTTCCAGCCGTGGGTGCAGTGCACCACGCCCGGCTTGATGCCCTCGGTGACCCGCGCCACAAAGACCACCGCCCCGCGTGGCGAGCGCACCCGCACCCGATCGCCGTCGCGAATGCCGCGCGCCGTGGCATCCTCGGGATGGAGTTCGACCAGCGGATTGGGAATGGCGCGGCGCATCCGCTCGATGTACTGATGCTGTGAATGGGTGTCGAACTTGGTGCGCGCCCCACTGGTGAGCACCAGCGGATAGGCCACGGCCAGCTCGGGCGTCGAGACCGGACTCTCCGCAGGCTCCTCCCAGACGGGCAACCCCTGATGCCCCGCCGCGCGCAGCTCCGCCGAGTCGAACTCCACCTTGCCGCTCGCGGTGGGAAAGCCGCGCAGCCGGTAGAGCCGATCGGCATCGAGGAAACCGTGATCGACCAGATCGTCGATGGCCTGGGCATAGACGGTCACGCCATTGGGGTCGTTATAGACCTGTTCGCGAATCTCCTCCGGGATGCCGAGCGCGGCCTCGGCCCAGGAGGCCTCCAGATCGCCGTTCCAGAACAGCTCTCCCATGCCCAGACGGGTACCCAGCTCCAGAAAGATCTCGCCATCGGGGCGCGCCTCGCCGCGCGGTTTGACCACGGCGCGCCGATAGCGAAGCTCCCCTTGATAGGCGCAGCCCGGATAGGCGATGAGCGCCGGGCGCTCCAGATTGGTGGCCGCCGGCAGCACGATGTCGGCCTGACGGGTGGCGGCGTTATGGAAAAAGTCGGTCGCGGCAAAGAACTCCAGCTCGCCGAGCGCGCGCTCCATGCGCCTGGAATTGGGCCACATGGCGGTGTTGATACCCATGGCCAGCAGCGCGCGGATGCGCTGCGGGCGGCCATCGAGGATGCAGTCGGGCAGCAGCATGCTCTGCGCCGCTGGCCAGTATTTGGTCCAGACCGGATAGACCTCGTCGCCGACGCGCGGCGGCAGCTCCTTCAGGCAGCGATCAAAGAGTTCGATGGGGCGCGGCAGCACCTTGTCGTTAAAGAAGCGATTGCCGCCCTCGCGATCGAGATTGCCCGTCACGGCCGAGAGCAGGATGACCGCGCGGTGGTTCTGAAACCCGTTGCTGTGCTGCACCGTGGCCGTGGGCGAGAGCGTGATCTGCGCCGGGGGCGTGGTGGCGAAGAGTTCGACCGCGCGTTCCAGATCCGCCGGCGCAAGGCCACAGATGGCGCCCACCCGCTCGGGCGTGAAGTCGCGCACATAGTCGCGAAAGGCCTCGACCCCGCTCGCCCAGGCATCGAGAAAGGCCTGATCCTGCCAGCCGTGCTTGAAGATCAGATGATGAAACCCAAGCGCAAGCGCCCCGTCGGTGCCGGGACGCGGCTGGAGATGCACATCGGCCTGCTCGGCGAGCGGCGTGCGGCGCGGATCGACCACGATCAGGGCGCGCCCCGGGCGGCGATTGGCGAACGGATGGGTGTCGAAGGGCGGGATGGAGCCGCGCGGATTGGTCGACCAGATGAGCTGACAGCGCGTCTTGGGCGAGGCGACGGTCGAGGTGGTCTTGATCTTGTAGCCGAAGGTGACCTTCTCGGCGACCATGGTCGCCGAGAAGCAGCAGCCGCTCTCGGTCATGTAGTTGGGCGAGCCGAAGGCATGCGCGAGACGCTGAAGCTGAGGGCGGGCCTCCTTGGTGTAGCCGGCAAAGAAGGCGACCGCCGGGGCGCCGTGCGCCTCGCGGGCGGCGCCGAGGCGCGTGGCAATGGTCTCCAGCGCCTCATCCCAGGAGATGCGCTCGAACTGTCCGCTGCCGCGCGGCCCAACCCGCTTGAGCGGATGGATGAGACGCTCGGGATGGTTGCGCCGGTCGATCTGCGCATAGCAGCGCGGACAGTCCGGCCCCTTGACTCGCACAGGTTCGCCCTGATCGTCGAGTTCCACCTCGATCGGGCAGTTGGCATCGCATTCGTAACAGGTACTGGGCATCGAGGGCATGATGATCGTCCGGGCTCGGCTGAAGGATTGAAAGGCTGGGTGTGCGCCCATCCCCTTGAATTCAAGTGCGCTGCGTTCAGGCCGGATCCCCTGGCGCGGCACTGGAGGGCGGCGGCAAGGCGCGCTCGAAGCGCTGACGCGCAAAGGGATCGCTCTCTTCAATGTAGCGCATGGCTGACTTGAGGTCTTTCCAGCCGACATAGTCCATCAGGGTCTTGATGTCCCAATCGCTTGCACTGGCCCAGGTGGCGAAGCCGCGCCGCAGCGAGTGCGCGCTGTAGCGCTCGACCTCGGCGATGCCGGCCTCGCGCAGCAGCCGTCTGAGCAGCGGGATGAGGCTGTTGGGATGCAGCGCCGCCTCGCCGACACGACCCCAGCGATCAATGCGACGCAAGAGCGGTCCCTGCGTCAGTCCGCCCAGACGCAGCCAGTCCTGCGTGGCTGTGACCGGGCAGAGGCGCGAGAGGGCCGGCACCCGGTAGTCGCGCGCCTGTGTGGTCTTGGTGCGCGGCAAATGAATGCGCATCCCCTCCCCGACCCGAATCTCCAGCCACTCCACCCGTAGCCGTCCCAGCTCATCGCCGCGAAAGGCGCGCCAGAACCCCAGCAGCAGCAGCGCCCGATCGCGGGCGGCGCGGCGCTGGCGGGCATGGTCGGCGTGCGTCTCGGCCTCGCCCGCGAGACGCTCGGCGAGCATGCTGTCGAGTCGCACCAGATGCCCGATACCGAGCGGCGCGGCCTGCTGTTCGCGCGCCGGGTGCAGCTCGCCAATGCCGCGCAGCACCTTGCGCACCACCGGCGCCTTGGTGGGATCGGGAAACCCCTGGTCGCGGTGCCACTGGCTGAGCGCCGCAAGCCGCAGGCGCAGCGTATTGAGCGCAAGCCGCCCCGCGTAATCGGCCAGATAGCGCGCGATGCCATCCGCCGTGGCCGGCAGCAGGCCACCCCACTCCTCCTCGAAATGCCGAATGGCGCTCTGGTAGCTGCGCCGCGTATTGGCGCGCGTGGCCGCCTGGATATAACGGTCGATCTCGCTCATGCCTCACCCCTATTGTGGCCCCGTCAAGAGGCGCTCCCGCCCTTAAAACCGGGGCTCAGATGGGATAATGCACAATTATCTCATCTTAAATTTTTGCTGCATCAGAATTTTTATCGGTCTAACATGCTATGTAATTATGTAATACGTAATACAGAACGAAATCGACGGAGAGGCCGAGCATGGCGCGTAGTGGCATCAGTAAAGTCATGGTTCAACAGGCCCGGGATGCCCTCCTGGCGCGCGGCGAGCGTCCATCCATCGACGCCGTGCGTGTGGCCTTGGGCAACACCGGATCGAAGAGCACCATTCATCGCTATCTGAAGGAGCTGGAAGAGGTGGGAGGGCCGCGTCTGGACGCCCGCGAGCGACTGTCGGAGCC
>JAFGTZ010000007.1 GCA_016938795.1 Chromatiaceae bacterium
CGTGTTTCGTTACGACAGCACACCGCATTTTCCGGATCTACCCGGTTTCCCTTTCCACAAGCATCTCCCGGATGACACCCTACCGGCGGAGCGCCCGACCATCGCCGCCGTGCTGGCCGAAGCGGCAGAGACAACAGATGGGCTGTAATGCTGAAAGCGGAATCAGCTAATGCATCGACCATGATGTCGTTCATCCGGGATTGCTCCCGGATGAACGCCGGGACTAACCCCGCTTGCGCCCGGCCACGCGCAGCCGCAGCGCGTTCAGGCGGATGAAGCCGGTGGCGTCGCCTTGGTCGTAGGCGCCGGCATCGTCCTCGAAGGTGGCGATGGAGGCGTCGAAGAGACTGTTGGTCTCCGACTTGCGGCCCACCACCATCACACTGCCCTTGTAAAGGCGCAGCCGCACCACGCCATTCACCACCTGCTGAGTGTCGTCAATGGCGGCCTGGAGCATCTTGCGCTCAGGCGAGAACCAGTAGCCGTTGTAGATGAGGCTTGCGTAGCGCGGCATCAGTTCGTCCTTCAGATGCGCCGCCTCACGGTCGAGCGTGAGCGATTCGATGGCGCGATGCGCCTTGAGCAGGATGGTGCCGCCGGGGGTTTCGTAGCAGCCGCGCGATTTCATGCCGACATAGCGGTTCTCGACGATGTCGGCGCGTCCGATGCCGTTCTCGCCGCCGATGCGGTTGAGTTCAGCCAGAAGCTCGGCAGGCGTCAGGCGCTGGCCGTCGATGGCCACGGCATCGCCCTGCTCGAAGCTGATCTCGATCGTGGTCGGCTGGTCGGGGGCCTGTTCGGGCGCGACCGACCAGCGCCACATGTCCGCGCCCGGCTCGACCCAGGGATCCTCCAGGTCGTAGCCCTCATAGGAGATATGCAGCAGATTGGCGTCCATGGAGTAGGGCGACTTGGTGCCGTCGCGCTTCATCTCGACCGCGATGCCGTGGCTCTCGGCATAGGCCATGAGCTTCTCGCGCGAGAGCAGATCCCACTCGCGCCAGGGGGCGATGATCTTGATGTCGGGGTTGAGCGCATAGGCGCCGAGTTCAAACCGCACCTGATCGTTGCCCTTGCCGGTGGCGCCATGGGCGATGGCATCGGCGCCGGTCTCGGCGGCGATCTCGATTAAACGCTTGGCGATGAGCGGGCGCGCGATGGAGGTGCCGAGCAGATACTCGCCCTCGTAGAGGGTGTTGGCGCGAAACATGGGAAAGACGAAATCGCGCGCGAATTCCTCGCGCAGATCGTCGATGTAGATCTCCTTCACGCCCGCCGCCTGGGCCTTGGCGCGCGCGGGCTCAAGCTCCTCGCCCTGGCCGATGTCGGCGGTGAAGGTCACCACCTCGCAGCCGTAGTGCTCTTGCAGCCACTTGAGGATGACCGAGGTGTCGAGGCCGCCCGAGTAGGCGAGGACGACCTTCTTGATTGCGCTGTGCGCCATGAGGCTTGACTCCAGATGGGTTGAGGATGCCATGTCGGCAAACACTCAAGTATAGAGCCGGGCGGGGTTAAGGGGGAATGGCGTAGACGGGCCGGCGCCAGGTGCTTTCACCACATCTTCATTCCGTCTCAATACGTTGGCAACAGAGTTCACCGAAGATAGCCGACCAGTTCGTTTCCACGGTGGTGTTGCCAATGTCCGAGATTCGGCGCATGAATCCCTTGAAGTATCGGAGCATCTTCATTTCGGATGTGCATCTGGGTTCGCGCGGCTGTCAGGCCGAGTTCGTGCTCGACTTTCTGCGCTCGACCCAGTGCCGCCAGCTCTATCTGGTGGGCGACATCGTTGATCTCTGGGCCATGAAGAACGGTCTCTACTGGCCCGAGCAGCACAATCAGGTGGTGCGCGAGATTCTCGACAAGGCGCGCCAGGGCGTCGAGGTCATCTATATCCCCGGCAATCACGACGAGCTGTTCCGCGATCATCTGGGCGCGGAGTTCGGCCATGTGACGGTGCGCGACGAGGTGGAGCACACCACGGTCGATGGGCGGCGTTTTCTGGTGTTGCACGGCGATCGTTTCGATGGCGTGGTGCAGCACGGCAAGTGGCTCGCGCATCTGGGCTCGCATGCCTATGACGCCTTGCTCGCGCTCAACGGCACGGTGAATCGGGTGCGCCGTCTCTTCGGCATGGGCTACTGGTCGCTCGCGGGCTATCTCAAGCAGCGGGTGAAGAATGCCGTGAGCTACATCAGCGACTTTGAGGGCGTGCTGGCCGCCGAGGCGCGTCGGCGCTCGCTCGATGGCATGATCTGCGGTCACATCCATCACGCCGAGATTCGCGACATCGAGGGCGTGTCCTACTGCAACTGCGGCGACTGGGTCGAGAGCTGCACCGCCCTGGTCGAGCATCACGACGGGCGCATGGAGCTTTTGCGCTGGACCGACGCCGTGCCCGAGTCCATCACGGTCTCCGAGCCGCTCGTTGCCTTCGCCAAGGCCAGCTGATCGCCAGCTCGCCCCCGTCTAGACTGCGGGCGCGGCAAGCGCCCGGAGATAATGCTCCCACTCAAAGGCTGGCCCTGGGTCGCTCTTGCGCCCCGGGGCAATGTCGCTGTGTCCGGCGATGCGCTCGGGGGTGATGGTCGGATAACGTGCGCGGATCGCCTGGGTGCTGTCGATGAGCGCCCGGTACTGGGCTGCTGTGAAGGGGCAATCATCGCTGCCCTCCAGCTCGATGCCGATGGCGTAGTCGTTGCAGCGCTCGCGCCCCTGAAAGACCGAGACGCCCGCATGCCAGGCGCGCCGCTCGAAGGGGACATATTGCACCAGGGCGCCGTCGCGACGAATGAGCAGATGGGCGGAGACCCGCAGCGCGGCGATGGTGGCGAAATAGGGATGCGCCTCGGGATCGAGCCGGTTGAGAAAGAGATCCTCGATCCAGGGGCCGCCGAAGTCGCCCGGCGGCAGGCTGATGTTGTGGATGACCAGCAGGTCGATGAGGCTGTGCGCGGGGCGCGCATCCTGATTGGGCGAGGGGCAGCGGCGCGCGCCGGCAAGCCAGCCCTCGGCGTTGATGGCGGTCTGAGTGCGGTGGTCGGGGCAGTCTGGCGACATGGGAGCGGCTCGGAAGGGGAGGTGAGTTCGGCGGGCGTGACAGTGCGTTAGCCCTTGCCTACCATCGGCATCCATTCTAACCGATCGACCCCGGATGTTCGCTCATGCCCCAGACCACTGCCTTGCCCACACCCGCCTCTGGCCTTGATCTCCAGCGCCCCGATGCGGCCCTGATTCGCGAACAGGTCGAGCAGGCGCTGCGCGAGGATGTGGGCGCGGGCGATCTGACCGCCGCTCTGCTGCCCGCCGAGCAGCGCGCGCGCGCCGAGCTGATCACGCGCGAATCGGCGGTGCTCTGCGGCCAGCCCTGGTTCGAGGCCGTCTTTGCGCAGCTTGATCCCGAAACGCGCATCCACTGGGAGGCGCGCGATGGCGAGCGCATCGCGCCGGGGCAGCGCCTGTGCGTGCTCGAAGGGCGCACGCGCGCGCTCCTGACCGGCGAGCGCACCGCCATGAACTATCTGCAGACGCTCTCGGGCACGGC
>JAFGTZ010000320.1 GCA_016938795.1 Chromatiaceae bacterium
GCCAGGCTGAGGCGCTGGAGGCGGGCGAGGGCGTGCGTCTGCGTTTTGAGCGCGGCACGGTGCGCGCCCGCATCGAGTCGGATGCGTCCTAAGCGTTTGAATCCAACTGGCTTGCCTCATCGTGCAGGTCGTCGAGCAGGCTGCGCGGATCCACGACCATGCCTGAGCCATCCGGCGCGGGGCAGACCGACACCAGCCGTTCGTCGCGCTCAAGGCCGGGCAGCCAGCGCTCCATGAAGTCAGTGAGCGCGAGCGGTTCGGGGCGGCAGTCGGACCAGTCCTCCTCGGCCAGCGCCTGGGCCTGCTCGGCGCTCGACCAGAAGGGAAAGCAGGGCGTGCCGTCCTCGTCGCTGAAGCTGACAAAGCCCGCATCGCTGTGCAGCGTCCAGACCTGCCGCTGGCTCTGAGCCTGGGTCAGGAAATGGGTATAGCGCTCGGGCGCGGGCAGGGCGAAGAGCCGGGCGTGCGGCTGTGCGGAGAGGGAATCAGTCACTGGAAGGGCCTATTTTTTGCGCGAGGTAAATGTCTTCAGCCGCTGGCGGCTCTTGATCTGGCGCGGGGTGAGGGTGTTGCGCTTGCCGGCAAAGGGGTTCGAGCCGCTTTTGAATTCCAGACGCAGCGGGGTGCCGAGCAGATCGAGGTCGCGCCGGAAGCGATTGATCAGATAGCGCCGATACGTCTCGGGCACAGCGTCGGTCTGGTTGCCGTGAATGACGATGATGGGCGGATTGCGCCCGCCCTGATGGGCATAGCGCAGCTTGATGCGCCGCCCCTTGACCAGCGGCGGCTGGTGCTCCTGCACGGCCAGCTCCAGCAGTCGGGTCAGTTCGGGCGTGGGCAGGTCGCGGGTGGCGTTGGCATAGGCAAGATCCACATCGTCGAGCAGCAGCCCGACGCCGCTCCCATGCAGCGCCGAGATGCGGTGCAGTTTGGCGAAGTCGAGAAAGCCCAGCTTGCGCACAAACTGCGCCTTGATCCGCTCGCGTTGCTCGGCGTCGAGTCCATCCCATTTGTTGATGGCCACCACCAGGGCGCGCCCGCTCTCGATGATGTGTCCCGCCAGGGTGGCATCCTGCTCGCCGATGCCTTCGTGGGCGTCGATCACCAGGATGACCACATTGGCCGCCTCGATGGCTTGCAGCGTTTTGATGACGCTGAATTTCTCGATGGCATCCTGCACCCGGGCGCGGCGGCGCAAGCCGGCGGTGTCGATCAGGGTATAGCGGCGTCCCTCGCGCTCGAAGGGCACGAAGATGCTGTCGCGCGTGGTGCCGGGGCTGTCGAAGGCCACCAGGCGCTCCTCGCCGAGCAGCCGGTTGATGAGGGTGGACTTGCCGGCGTTGGGCCGCCCGACCAGCGCCACGCGAATCCCCTGTTCCTCATCCGTTGTCTCGGGCGCATCGCTGAAATGTTCCGGCAGCTGCTCGAACAGACGATCGACCAGGATGCGCACGCCTAGCCCCTGAGTGGCCGAGAGCGCCTGGGGCTCGCCCAGCCCCAGGGCGTGAAAGTCGGCGGTGGCCAGCAGCGGGTCGGTGGTGTCGCTCTTGTTGACCGCGAGCGTGAGCGGCTTGCCAAGCCGGCGCAGCCGCTCGGCGATGGCGAGATCCTCGGGGGTGCAGCCATCGCGCGCATCAACCAGAAAGACCAGATGGTCGGCCTCGTCGAGCGCGAGCTGCACCTGACGCTCCATGAGCGACTCGATCCCCTCGGCCTTGGTGCCGATGCCGCCGGTATCCACGATGACATAGGGGCGCGGACCAATGCGCCCGACACCGTATTGACGATCGCGCGTGAGGCCCGGGAAATCGGCCACCAGGGCGTCGCGCGTGCGGGTCAGTCGGTTGAAGAGGGTCGATTTGCCGACATTGGGACGACCGACGAGGGTGATGACCGGAAGCATGGGCAGACTCAGGGTTGTACGGAAGGTGGAGGGGAGGCGCCGAGCGGCGCGAGGCGCAGCGCGCTCAGGGTGCCATCATCGGCAAGCACATAGAGCCGGCCCTGATCGACCAGCGCACGGGTGCTGATGGCGCCCTTGCGGCTGATACGCGTGCGTCCGACAAGACGGCCATGGGTGCGCTCGATCAGGTGCAGATAACCTTCCCGGTCGCCCACCGCGATCCAGTCACCGAGCAGCGCCGGGGCGCTCAGGCCGCGATAACGCAGCCTGTCCTGCACCCAGCGCTCGGCGCCATCCATGGGGCTCGCACCCCACAGTTGGTCGGATGAATCGGTGATGAAGAGTCCTTCGGCATCGGCGGCCAGTCCGGCATGGGCAGACAGCTCGCGGCGCCAGAGCACGGTGCCGGTGAGGGTATCGACCGCCGCCAGATCGCCGTTGTAGGTGGCCACAAAGACGTTGTTGCCGACCAGGATGGGGTCGGCGTCGATGTCGGTGATGCGCGCCAGTTCCGAGCGCCCGCTCGGGCGGGTGATGGTGACCTCCCACAGCGGAACCCCATCGCGGCTGTCGAGCTTGAGCAGCTTGCCGCCCGAGAGGCCGACGATGAGCCCCTGGTCGGCGGTGAGCGCCGGGGTGGAGCTGCCGCGTAGGGTGAGAATGGGCGGCGGATAGGGCAGTCGCCAGAGCGGCTTGCCGCTGTTGGCGTCAAGACCGTGAAGGCTGTCGTCGAGGGTATGCACGAGCAGGCGCTCGCCCTCGGCAAACACCGGCAGCGAGAGCACCTCGCTGCCGAGTTCCTGGCGCCAGAGTTCGCGTCCATCCTCGGTCGAGAAGGCCAGCAGCAGGCCGTTGCGAGTGCCCAGCACCAGGCGCCCATCGCGCACCGTTGGGCCGCCGCTGAAGGCCAGGTCGGTGTCGCGCCGCCAGCGCTCGCGCCCGCTGGCCGCCTCCAGGGCCACCAGGCGACCGCGGCTGTCGGCCACATAGAGCATGCCGGCGTCGAGCGCCGGCACCAGCACCAGGGCGCGCCCTTCGCTGCCTCGGGTAGGCGTCACGGACCAGAGGCTTTCGATGCGAACCTCGGGTTGAATGTCGCCGAGTTCGCTCGGCGGTGTCGGGTCGCTTTCGCCCTTCAGCCCCGGGATGCCGGAGCAGCCAATGAGCCCAAGCGTTAGCAGGGCCGGGGCGAGGAGACGCGAGGCGGTGATCAGGCGGGTCATGGTGAAGGCGGCTCCCAGCGCCTAGCCGGCGCTCGGCAGGTTGTCGAGTTTCAGCTCGATGAGTGGCGCCAGTCCGCTGCCTGCCGCGATGGCCTGCTCGTAGGCGGCGCGGGCCGCGTCGACATTGCCGCGTGCGGCGGCGATGTCGCCGCGCACAGCGGCAAAGTCGCCCGCAAAGGCTGGGCTGTCATCATAGCGTTTGAGGGTGGCCTCAGCCGCGTCGAGCGCGCCCTCGGCGACCTGGATGCGCGCCAGAGAGAGCGCGGCCAGGCGCTCCAGCGCCGGGTCGGGCGCCTTCTCCAGAACCCGCTCAAGGTGACGCATGGCCGTGTCGGCATCGCCCGAGGCCTGGGCCGCACGCGCGGCCACCAGCGCGCCGAGGCTGGCGTAGCTGGTGGAGCCGAACTCCTCGGTCAGCTGATCGGCCAGGGCGTTGGCCTGGGCGGCGTCCTCGCGGCGCACGGCAATAAGCAGTTGCTCGAACTGGCTGGAGGCCTGCTCGGCCACCTGCAAGCGCTGGTTGATCCAGGCGCGCCAGCCGAAGATGGCAATCAGGCCAAGCACCACACCAGCGACCACTGCCGCCCCGTTTGCCTTCCACCAGGCCTTGATGGCCTCGACCTTTTCCTCGTCGGTTGTATAAGTCACGGTTGTGTCGATCTCAGTGAGTGTCCGTTTATAGGGCTATTTGGTATGACGATCTGATAGACCAATTGCTCATCAGTTTTTCGGTTTTCTTCATAGGCTCCGGGCTGGGTGATAGCCACAGGGGACGGACGTGAATCCCTCCCTGGAGGCTTGTCAGCGGCACCCCTGCCGCTGACACCCCGCGTCCATCCCCCAGCCCTCAGCGTAAAATCCATCTGTGATGGGTATCAATCAGCCGCGCGGCGCGCCCAGATAGTCCACCAGCGCCTCGAATTCAAGCTCCTGCTGCGCGGCCTCCTCGCGTAGCGCCTTGACGCCCACGACACCGCGTTCCAGCTCGGTTTCGCCGAGCACCAGGGCATGACGCGCACCGCTTTTGTCGGCGCGCTTGAACTGGCTCTTGAAGCTGCCCCCGCCGCAGTGCAGTTGCAGGCGCAGCGCGGGCAGGGCGTCGCGCAGCCGCTCGGCGAGCAGGGGCGCCTCGCGCTGCGCCTGCTCGCCCATGGCGATGAGATAGGCATCGAGCGGCGGGGCGCTCGCGTGGCCAGCGAGCTCCAGCAGCTCGACCAGGCGCTCGACCCCGAGCGCGAAGCCCACCGCCGGAGTGGCGCGCCCGCCGAGCTGTTCGACCAGACCGTCGTAGCGCCCGCCCGCGCAGATGGTGCCCTGGGCGCCCAGCTCCTCGGTGATCCACTCGAAAACGGTGCGGTTGTAGTAATCGAGCCCGCGCACCAGACGCGGATTGATCTGGTAGTCGATGCCGGCGGCCTCCAGGCCGCGACAGATGGCGTCGAGATGGGCGCGGCTCGTCTCACCGAGATGCTCGGTGAGCAGGGGCGCCCCGGCGACAATGGCCTGACTCTCAGGGTGCTTGGTGTCGAGCACGCGCAGCGGGTTACTGTGCAGACGCCGGCGGCTGTCGTCATCGAGCGAGTCGGCGTGCGCGCTCAGATAGTCGATGAGATGCTGGCGATAGGCCAGACGCTCCTCGGGATCGCCGAGCGAGTTGAGTTCAAGGCGCACCTTACCGATGCCCAGCACGCGCCACAGACGTGCGGTCATGAGGATGATTTCCAGGTCGATGTCGGGGCCGGCGAGCCCGAGCACCTCGACGCCGATCTGATGAAACTGGCGATAGCGCCCGCGCTGCGGACGCTCGTAACGGAACATGGGGCCGCGATACCAGAGCCGTTGCGGCTGCATCAGCAGTCCATGCTCGATGGCCGCGCGCACGCAGCTTGCGGTGCCCTCGGGGCGCAGGCTGAGGCTGTCGCCGTTGCGGTCCTCGAAGCTGTACATCTCCTTCTCGACGATGTCTGTCACCTCGCCGATGGAGCGCTTGAAGAGTTCGGTGACCTCCACCAGTGGGGTGCGAATCTCGCTGTAGCCATAGGCGGAGAGAATTTGGCGTGCGCCGTCTTCGACGCGCTGCCACAGCGGGATACGTTCGGGCAGGATGTCGTGCATCCCGCGGATGGCTTGAATGGATTTGCTCATCGCTCGTGTATTCGGCAGTCAAGGGGCGGCGGCCAGGGCCGCCGCGCGGATTCAATCAATCGCGCTCGGGTCGAGTGTGAAGCGGGCCACATTGCCGCGCGCATGGGCGCCGAGGTCATAGGGTTCGCCGTCGATGCTCAGGCGCGCCAGCGCGGTGTTGCCGATGATGAGGCGATAGGGCGCGGCGCCCTCGATGCGGCGCTGATCCCCGGCGCGAAATTCGCCCGTGAACAGGATACGCCGTTCGGCGTCGCGCACCTCGACCCAGCAGTTTCCGGTGAAGCTCAAGACAACCTCGGGGGTGGCTGTGGCAGCAAGCCGAGGCGTCTCGGGTGTGTCTTCCTCAAGAGGCTCGGTGACTGGGGTCTCCGCCCTGTCGATCACCTCTGGCTCGGGCTCGGGTGGCGGGCCGTCAGAGGCCGGCACGGCCTCCTCGGGCGAGCGCGGATCGGGCGTGGCCGGCGCGACCGGCTCGGGCGCTGCCAGCTGGGGCGGAGATGTGCGGTCTTCAGGCGCCGCGACCAGTGGCGCCAAGGGGGGCAGGGTCTGCTCCAGGGGGGCGTCAGCCGCAGGCGCGAGCGGTGGCGCGGCGTCCATGGCGGCGCTGGAGGATGGCGGCGTGGGGATGGGCTCGGGCGATGCGGGCAGACTGGCCAGGGGCGCCTCGGGCAGCAGTCCGGGGGCGCGATTCTGCCACCAGAGCGCGAGCATCCCGAGCGCGGCGGCAAAGAGCGCCAGGCTCACCAGGCGTGCCAGCCAGCGTGAGGCTCCACCACCGGGACGCGGCACATGCACGGGCTGGATGCTGGGTTCGGGCTCGACCTGATGGGCGCGATAGGCCGCAATCACGGGGGTTGGGTCAATGTTCAGCAGACGCGCATAGTTGCGCATATAGCCTGCCGTGAACACCGGATCGGGCAGTTTGGTGTAATCGTCTTCTTCGATGGCCTCGACCAGCTCTCGGCGCAGATGCAGTTGCGAGGCGATGCGCTCGATATCGAGTCCGCGCGCCTGGCGTTGTTCGCGCAGGCGTCGCCCAGGAAAGTCCTGTGGCTCCTGGTGGTGCGCCTCGCCGGGATGTTGATGTGTCTGCTGAGTCATGAGTCTTGAGTGGAGCGCCGGGTCAGGAGGATGTCAGGGTGGGGAAGTTGGCCTTCAGCACCTGCTCATAATAGGCGGCGCGCTTGGCGTTGCCGAGCCGGCGCTCGACACGGGCGCCAACTTGGAGCGCTTCCAGTGAGGAGGCCGGGGTGCGCAGGCTGTCGTTCTCGAAATAACGGTCGATGAGCGTCTTGGCAGTGC
Source organism: Chromatiaceae bacterium (assembly GCA_016938795.1). Classification (GTDB taxonomy): domain Bacteria; phylum Pseudomonadota; class Gammaproteobacteria; order Chromatiales; family Chromatiaceae; genus Marichromatium. The sequence goes on from JAFGTZ010000320.1 coordinate 6,574, forward strand.
GGTTGTCATCGCGGTTGGCGGCGAGCGCCGCAAGTTTGACCAGTGCCGGGCCGAAATTGGGGTTGGTGCGGACCGCAGCCTGAAAATAGGCCTCGGCCTTGGCGGTCTCGCCCGCGCCGAGGGCGCAGTTGCCGGCGGCCGTGTTGGCAACCCAGGGTGTGGCGTAGAGCGGGTTGGCGAGCGCCTTGACAAACCGGGCATCGCCTTCGGCATAGCGCTTCTGGCGGCACAGATAGGAGCCATGGGCGTGCAGCACATCCGGATTGTTGGGCGACAGCTCAACCGCGCGCGCGTAATGACGATCCGCCTCCGGCAGGCGGTCGAGCTGCTCGTAGAGATAGGCCAGCCAGACATGGGCGCGCGGATAGCGTTTGTCGGTTGCCACCGCCTGCTGGGCGCGACGGAAGGCCACATCGAGTTGACCGCGCGCGTGATACTGCTCGGCCATGCGCACATAGAGCTCAGCCGGGCTATCCTCCGGATCGAGCCCAAGTTCTTCGTTGCCCGACGGAACGCCGCCACTGCTTGCGCAGGCGCTCAACACCAAGGCCAGGCAAGGCAGCAGCAAGCGGTGTGCGCGGACCCTTGGCATCAGGGGGCTCCCATGGGCCGGTCGGATGTATTCAAAGGCACCAGGCGGCGGCTACGGTCCTCGACCCGCCCGACGAGCTGACCGCAGGCGGCGGCAATCTCGTCGCCGCGCGTCTTGCGGGTCATGGCGAAGATCCCCGAGCGCGTGAGGCGCTGGCGGAAGGTCTCGACCTGCTCCGGCGGCGTGGTGCCGAAGTCGCTGCCGGGGAAGGGGTTGAAGGGAATGAGGTTGAGCTTGGAAGGCACCCCTTCGAGCAGTCGGATGAGCTGCTTGGCGTGCGCGAGACTGTCGTTCACGCCATCGAGCATGACGTATTCCCAGGTGATCTTGCGCCGCTTGTCGCCCGCGATATAGGCCTTGCAGGCGGGAATCAGCTCGGCGAGCGGATACTTGCGGTTGATGGGGACGAGC
>JAFGTZ010000321.1 GCA_016938795.1 Chromatiaceae bacterium
CACCCAGAGAGATACGCCCATGAGCACAATCGTCCTGGATACCCTGGAATACGCCACGAAACTCAAGGCCGGTGGTTTCAGCGAGCAGCAGGCCGAAACCCAGGCGCGCGCCCTGGCCGACGTCCTGGAGCGGCAAATGGCGACCAAGGCCGAGGTCAGCGAACACGAAAACCTGCTGCGTCGAGACATTGCCGGAATTCAACGCGATCTGCGCGAGACCGAGCTGCGCCTCGAAGCCAAGATCGCCGAGACCAAGGCGGATTTGATTCGCTGGGTGGTGGCTGTGGGCGTCCTGCAATCGACGCTCATCATCGGCGTTCTGCTCAAGGTCGCGAATCTTGTTTAGTCAGCGACCGAGAGCGCTGGCTTCCAATGCAAAGAGCGCCCTGGATCCCTCAAGGGATAACAATCACAGATGGATTTTTCGTGAGGGCTGGGGGATGGACGCGGGGGTGTCAGCGGCAGGGATGCCGCTGTCAAGCCTCCATGGAGGGATTCACGGCGGCCCCCGTGGCCATCACCCAGCCCGGAGCGCTTAAGGAAAACCGAAAAACTGATGTGCGATTGGCCTATTCCTGTCAATGATGTCCAAGAATCCTGCCAAACAGCTACAATACACATAAAGCCAACTTATTTTTGCCCGCTCCATGCCGCTGCGCCTGCTTCACACCTCCGACTGGCATCTTGGCCGCGCGCTGCACGGGCGGCGGCGCGAGGCGGAGTTTGCCGCCTTTCTCGACTGGCTGATTGACTGCATCGAGCGCGAGCGCGTGGACGTGCTGCTGGTGGCCGGCGACATCTTCGACACCACCACCCCAAGCCATGCCGCTCAGGAACTCTACTACCGCTTTCTCTGGCGGGTGGCCAACTCGCACTGCCGCCATCTGGTCATCATCGCAGGAAACCATGACTCGCCCTCCTTTCTGGAGGCCCCGCGCGAGCTGCTGCGCGCACTCGACATCCATGTTCGCGCCAGCCTCGACTCCGACCCCACCGATCAGGTGCTCTGTCTCGCCGATCAACAGGGCGCGACGGAGCTGATTCTCTGCGCCGTGCCCTATCCGCGCGAGCGCGATCTGCGTCTGGTCGAGGCGGGCGAGGACGCCGAGGACAAGGAGCGCAAGCTCATCGCCGCGATTCAGGCGCACTATGGCCGAGTCTTTGCCGAGGCCGAACGCGCGCGCGCGGCGCTCGGGCGCTGGGTACCGGTGGTGGCCACCGGGCATCTCTTCGTGCGCGGCGGCCAGACCCTCGACGGGGACGGAGTGCGCTCGCTCTATGTCGGCTCGCTGAGCGCGGTGGGCGCCGATCTCTTTCCCGACTGGCTCGACTATGTGGGGTTGGGGCATCTGCATGTGCCGCAGACCATCCAGCGCCACGAGCAACGCCGCTACAGCGGCTCGCCCCTGCCCATGGGTTTTGGCGAGGCGCGTCACACCAAAGAGGTCTGTCTGGTCGAATTCGAGGCGGGCGAGACGCGCGTGCGCCCCCTGCCCCTGCCCTGCTTTCAGCCGCTGGAGTCAATTCAGGGCGACTGGCGCGCCATTGCCGCACGGCTCGCCGAGCTGGTGGCGAGCGAGAGTGCGGCCTGGCTGGAGATTGTCCACGAGGGCGAGGAACTCATCGGCGATCTGCGCGAACGGCTCGATCAGGCCATTGCCGGTTCGCCACTGGAGATTCTGCGCATCCGCGCCCCCCGGCCCCTAGCCGGCGCGCTCGAACCCGAGCAGATCGGCGAGCAGCTTGCCGATCTTGGCCCCGAGGAGGTCTTTGCGCGCTGCCTGGAAGTCAGCCAGATTACCGAGGAACAGCGCCCCGTTCTGCTTCGGGCGCATCGCGAGATTCTCGCCGCGCTGCACGAACATGACCCGCGAGCCAACTGAATACAACAACTTAACCATCCATCTCGCCTGTGTGGAAAGGGAGACCAAAAGCCCCTCTCCTTGAGGGAGAGGGGCTTTTGAGAGCAGTTGGCAACAAGGATCACAAAGAGTCACGGGAATGCGCATCGAACAGATCCGGTTTCGCAATCTGAATTCATTGGTGGGCGAGTGGACGCTCGATCTCACCCATGCGGCCTTTGCCGCCGATGGGCTCTTTGCCATCACCGGACCCACGGGGGCCGGCAAGAGCACCATTCTCGACGCCATCTGTCTGGCGCTCTATGGCGCGACCCCGCGCCTCGATCGCATCACCCAGAGCGCGAACGACATCCTCTCGCGCCACAGTGGCGACTGTCTCGCCGAGGTGGTCTTCAGCACCGCCGAGGGGCGCTGGCGCGCGCACTGGAGCCAGCACCGGGCGCGCCGGCGCGCCTCGGGCGCGCTCCAGGCGCCGCGTCATGAAGTCTCCGAGGCCGACACCGGACGCCTGCTCGACAGCCGCGCGCGCAACACCGGCGCGCGCATCGAGGCGCTTACCGGCATGGATTTCGCGCGCTTCACCCGCTCCATGCTGCTCGCCCAGGGCGGCTTCGCGGCCTTTCTTCAGGCCACGCCCGATGAGCGCGCACCGCTGCTTGAGCAGATCACTGGCACCGAACTCTATAGCCAGATCTCCAAGGCCGTCTTTGAACGTCATCGTGACGAGCGCGCGCGACTTGCCGAACAGCAAGCCAAGCTCGCGGGGATTCGTCCGCTTGACGAGGCGGCGCGCGCCGAACTACACGAACAGCTCGGGGTGCGACAGGCGCAGGACGCCGAGCTACGGGGTCAGATCGAACAGACGCGTGCCGCGCTGGCCTGGCGCGAGCGCCTCGATGGGCTGGAGGCCGAACAGCGCGCCATTGAACAGGAGCGTGTCGGGCTGGACGAACGCCAACAGGCCTTCGCGCCCGAGGCCGAGCGTCTGAGCCGTGCCAGGCTGGCCCTGACGCTCGCGGCTGAAGGTGCCGGGCTGGAGGCGCTGCGTCGCGAACAGACAAACGACGGGGAGCGTCTGGAGGAGGCGCGCGCCCAGCTGCCGCGCCTGGAACAGGCTATCGAAGGGGCGCGGATCGCGCTGAATCAGGCCAGCGACCTGCATGCGCAGCGCGCCGCCGAGCAGGAGCAGGGACGCGAGAGGCTGCGCGAGGTGCGCACACTCGATCTGCGTTGTCAGAGTCAGGATGAGGCCATGGCTCAGACCCAGGCCGCACTCGACGCTGAGCGTGCGCAGCTCGCCGCGCTGGAGTCGGAAGAGCGCGACGAACATGCGCGTCTCACCGCCCTTGTCCCCGAACTTGAGCAGTTACGGGCCGAGCACGCCCAGCACCCCGAGGATGCCCGGCTGGTTGAAGAGCTGGCCGTCATTGGCGCGCGTCTTGAGACACTGACTCGGCTCGATCAGGCGCTGGCTGGAGCGCGCGAGGAGCGCACCCGTGCCGAGCAGCGGCTGCATGAGGTCAAACATCAGCGCCTTCAGGCCGAGACCTGTCTCACCGCCACCAAGGTCGCGCTCGACCAAGCGCGCGGCGAGCGATGTCAGACTGAAGACAGGCTCAGCGAAGCGCTCGATCATCGCCCGCTGGAGGTCTGGCGCGAGGAGGTTGCGCAGGCGCGCACCCGCGCGCTCCATCTTGAGCAACTCCTTGAGCTTGCCGAGCGTCACGCCGAGACCGCGCGCCAGATCGGAACACTTGGCCAGACACAAGAGCGGCTCGACGCCGACCTCGCGCGCATCGCCGAACAACGGCAGGTGGCGGCGGCACAGCTCCAGCAGCAGGAAAACGCCGTGCAGGCACTGGAACGCGAACGTCTGGAACGCGCGCGCATCCTGGGCTTCGCGGAGGCGCGCCGCCAACTCGAACCCGACACGCCCTGCCCGCTCTGCGGTGCGCGCCATCATCCCTTCATCGAACAGGGGCTTGAACTGCCCGATGAATCAACAAAGGCGCTCGAAACCGCCCAGCGCGCGCGTCAAGCGGCGCGTGAGCAGCTCGATAACCTGCGCCTTGCCGAGGCCACGAGCCTCCAGGAGCGCGCTCGCCTTGACCCCGAGCGTGTCGAGCTCGCGCGGCGTCTTGAACGCGAACGCGAGCGACTTGCTCAGATCGGCCAGACCCTGGAACTCGCGCTCCCCAGCGCGCAGGCTTGGGAAGAACTGCCTGCTCAGGTGGTCGCTTGGCAAGCGCAACAGCGCGAGGTAACGACGCGGCTGGAGCAGCAGCTTGTACAGGCTGAGTTGTTACGGGTGGCGCTGGAGGAGGCGCGCGAGCGGGAACAGCGGGCGCGCGACCTGCTTGATGAACAGGAGCGCGCGCAACGCGAACAGGCCCAGACGCTGGCCATGGCCGAACAGCATCTGGAACATCGACGGGGACAGGTTCAAGGGCTTGAGCGGGAGCGGACAGCGGCTGAGACCCTGGCGCGCGGACTACTCGATCCCTATGGCCTGACCACGCTCGACAGCGAGCCTCCGCAGAGGCTTCTCGCTGTGCTCGAAGCGCGCCGCGCGGCTTGGCTTGAGCGCGAGCACGGCATCCAGAGGCTGGAGCGGGAGGCCGAGCACCTGAACCTGTCCCGCACCCAGCGCGCGCCTCGCCTACACCAAGCCCGCGAACAGTGCCGCACCTTGCAAGAGCGGCTCAGCACCCAGAGTGGCGAGCGTCACCGTCTTCGCGAGCAACGCCACGCACTGCTTGGCGAACTCGACCCCGACCAGGAAGAGCAGCGCCTTGGCACGCAACTCGATGAGGCGCGCCAGCGCCTCGAAGAAGCCCACGCACAGCTCCAGCAGCAGCAAGGCGCCGAGGCCCAGTTGCTCCAGCGGATTGCTGATCTGAAACAGTCCATGGGCGCGCGCGCCGAGTCGCTGGCACGCGTTCAAGCGGCCTTTCGGGAGCGACTGGCGGCCAAGGGGTTCAGTGACGAAAGCGAGCATGCGGCGGCGCTACTGCCCGAGGCCGAGTATCAGGCTCTGGAGGCCCAGGCGCGCGCGCTTGGCGAGGAGGCCGCCGCACTGGCGCGGCGCGCGAGCCTCTGCCTTGAGCAACTGGAGAGCACCCGCGCCCTAGCCCTGAGCGAGGCCAGCCGCGAGCAGCTCGGCGAGCGGCTCCAGGCGCTAAGCGAGGAGCACGAGGCGCTCCAGCAGGCGCTCGGCGCACTGCGCCAACAGGTGGAAGAGGACGCCGCCCGCCAGCGCCAACAGGCCGAACAGCGCGCGGCCATCGCCGCCCAGGAGCGCGAGTGCGCGCGCTGGGAGCCGCTCAATGCGCTGATCGGCTCGCACGACGGCAAGAAATACCGACTCTTTGCCCAGGGCCTGACCTTCGAGGTGCTGGTGGGGCACGCCAACCGCCAGTTGCGCGCCATGACCGACCGCTATCAGCTCATCCGCGATCCGGAACAACCGCTGGAGCTGCGGGTCGTCGATCAGTGGCAGGGCGGCGAGCACCGCACCACGCGCAATCTCTCGGGGGGCGAGAGCTTTCTGGTCAGTCTGGCGCTGGCGCTGGGGCTTTCGCGCATGAACAGCCGGCGCATGCGGCTCGATTCGCTCTTTCTCGACGAGGGCTTCGGCACCCTGGATGAGGACACGCTCGACACCGCCCTGGAGGCACTGGCCGGGCTGCGCCGCGAGGGCACCCTGATTGGCGTCATCTCGCATGTGCCGCAACTGCGCGAGCGCATCGCCACCCGCATCGAGGTTGTGCCCCAAAGCGGCGGGCGCAGTCTCATCAAGGGGCCAGGCTGCACGCGCGCAAGCGAACCCACATCCGCCTGAGCCTACGCCGGACAGGCTCAAACGCTTGTCATGGCTCGCGGGGAGCGGCATCCTTAACCGCTTTTATCCGGGCATCGCGCCACCACGAGGCGCGCCTTTTGCCCCCAACGCGATCCACGAAGGAATCGAGACCCATGACCCAATCACTCGCGCGGCTCCTACTCGCGCCCCTTCTGCTGCTGCTTGCGCCGGGGCTGGCCCTGGCGTCGGAGACTGGCGGCGTGCACCTCGATCTGACCCTGACCTGGGTTGGCTTCAGCGCCCTGCTGATCTTTTTCCTGGCCTACGGGCTGGTGATGGCCGAGGAGTTCACCCATCTGCGCAAGTCCAAGCCGGTGGTGCTGGCGGCAGGCCTGATCTGGCTGATCATTGCCTATTACTACAGCAGCCACCATGGCGATCCCACGGCGGCAGCCGAGGCGGTGCGTCACAACATCATGGAATTCGGCGAGCTCTTTCTCTTCCTGCTCGCGGCCATGACCTACATCAACGCCATGGAAGAGCGCAATGTCTTCGCCGCGCTGCGTTCCTGGCTCATCCGCAAGGGCTTTGGCTATCGGCAGCTCTTCTGGATGACCGGCTTTCTGGCCTTCTTCATCTCGCCCGTGGCCGATAACCTCACCACGGCGCTGCTCATGTGCGCCGTGGTCATGGCGGTGGGCGCGGACAGCCCGCGCTTTGTGGGGCTGGCCTGCATCAACATCGTGGTGGCGGCCAACGCGGGCGGCGCCTTCAGTCCCTTTGGCGACATCACCACGCTCATGGTCTGGCAAAAAGGCATCATCGACTTCCAGACCTTCTTCCATCTGTTCATTCCCTCGGTGCTGAACTTTCTGGTGCCGGCACTCTTCATGCACCGCGCCATTCCCGATCTGCGCCCGGCGCCAAGCGATGAGCGCATCGCACTCAAGCGCGGCGCACGGCGTATCGTGCTGCTCTTTCTCGCCACCATCGCCACGGCGGTGAGCTTCCACAACTTCTACCACCTGCCGCCCGTGCTCGGCATGATGACGGGGCTCGCCTATCTCAAGTTCTTCGGCTTTTATCTCAAGAAGACCGGCGAGCGCGCCACGGTGCGCAACGGCGAGATTGAGGACACCATGCCCTTCGACATCTTCACCGGGGTGGCGCGCGCCGAGTGGGACACCCTCATCTTTTTCTATGGGGTCATTCTCTGCGTGGGCGGCCTGGGCTTCATCGGCTATCTGGAGCTGGTCTCGCAGCTCGCCTATGTGGATCTCGGCCCGACCATCGCCAACACCCTGGTGGGCCTGCTCTCGGCCATCGTCGATAACATTCCGGTGATGTTCGCGGTGCTGACCATGAACCCCGAGATGTCGCAGGGTCAGTGGTTGCTGGTGACGCTGACGGCGGGCGTGGGCGGCAGCCTGCTCTCCATCGGCTCGGCGGCCGGGGTAGCGCTCATGGGCCAATCGAAGGGGATGTACACCTTCTTCACCCATCTGCGCTGGACACCGGTGATCGCGCTCGGCTATGTGGTGAGCATCCTCGCCCACATCCTCATCAACTTCGAGTTCTTCAAGCTCCCAATCGGCGCACACTGAGTGCTCGCTGGGCCAAAAGGCCCCTCTCCCCGCTGGGGAGAGGGAGCCAAAAGCCCCTCACAGAGACAGCAGCTCGCGCAGCACCACGGTGGCATAGGCGCCGGCGGGCAGGCTGAAGCCGAGATGCAGGTCGCTGCCATCGTGTGTGGCCTGAAGATCGGGCAGCGCCAGACGCAAGGCGCGGCGCTCCTGTTTCAACCCCGCCCGGGCCAGTCCCGCCATCCAGCCATCAAAGGGCGCGAGCACGGC
>JAFGTZ010000045.1 GCA_016938795.1 Chromatiaceae bacterium
CATCCGCGCACCCGGCGCGTGCTGGAGAGGCTCGCTGCGCTGCCGCCCGGGTTGCAGGCGGTCGAGCCCCAGCCCTATCTGGAGTTCATCCATTTGGTGCGCCATGCCCGCGCCGTCATCACCGACTCGGGCGGCATCACCGAGGAGACCACGGTGCTCGGCGTGCCCTGTCTGACGCTGCGCGACACCACCGAGCGCCCCGAAACCGTCACGCTCGGCACCAACCGCCTCATCGGCACCAATCCCGAGCAGCTTGCACCGGCGCTCGATGATCTGTTCGCGGGCCGCTGGCCGCGCGGCCAGATCCCCGAGAAATGGGACGGGCGCGCCGCCGAGCGCATCGTGGCCGCGCTGGAGCGGCTGCTACCCGGTGAAAGACAGGACCGGGCTGGCATATAATCGTCACATACCGATCACAGATGGGCTTTTGGCTGCCGGATCCTCGCCCGGTCCGATACAGGCTGATCGGTCTATGTCGCGGTATCCGGCGCCCGCCACTTGAAAAACAGCCCGGGTGCTCGAACCTCTCCAGGCGCGATCCGCGCTCGCAACAACCCTTAAAACCCGTCACGCGGGGGGTGTTGATTGACGCCGAAAACGGCCTATATCAATAACCAAGCAAACCGCTAAGAAAAGGCGGAGCCAGGAGCAGCAGATGACCTCAACCCCAGCCGTCGATGACTTCGTGAAGTCCGATTACGAGCACGGTTTCGTCACCGAGATCGAGTCGGAGACCTTTCCGCCCGGTCTCGACGAGGATGTCATCCGCGCCATTTCGGCGCGCAAGGGCGAGCCCGAGTTCATGACCGAATGGCGTCTGAAGGCCTTTCGGCATTGGCAGGGCATGGCCAAACCGACCTGGGCGGCGGTGGATTATCCGCCCATCGACTTTCAGGCCATCTCCTATTTCTCGGCCCCCAAGCGGCCCGAGGACGCGCCCAAGAGTCTCGACGAGATCGACCCCGTGCTGCGCGAGACCTACGACAAACTCGGCATCCCCATCGAGGAGCAGAAGGCGCTTGCCGGCATTGCGGTGGATGCGGTGTTCGACAGCGTCTCGGTGGCCACCACCTTTCGCGCGACGCTTGCCGAGGCGGGCGTCATCTTCTGTTCCATCTCGGAGGCGGTGCATGACTACCCGGAGCTGATCCAGCAGTATCTGGGCAGCGTGGTGCCGCACACGGATAACTTCTACGCCTGTCTCAACGCGGCCGTGTTCAGCGACGGCACCTTTGTCTACATCCCCAAGGGCGTGCGCTGCCCCATGGAGCTGAGCACCTATTTCCGCATCAACGCGCGCAACACCGGACAGTTCGAGCGCACCCTCATCGTGGCCGAGCCGGGCAGCTATGTGAGCTATCTCGAAGGCTGCACCGCGCCCCAGCGCGACGAGAACCAGCTCCATGCGGCGGTGGTCGAGCTGGTCGCACTCGATGACGCCGAGATCAAGTATTCCACGGTGCAGAACTGGTACCCGGGCGATGCCGAGGGGCGCGGCGGCATCTACAACTTCGTGACCAAACGCGGTGACTGTCGCGGTGCGCGCTCGAAAATCTCCTGGACCCAGGTCGAGACCGGCTCGGCCATTACCTGGAAATATCCGAGCTGTCTGCTGCGCGGCGAGGGCTCGATCGGCGAGTTCTATTCGGTGGCGGTCACCAAGGGTCGCCAGCAGGCCGATACCGGCACCAAGATGATTCATCTGGCCCCCAACACCCGCTCGACCATCGTCTCCAAGGGCATTTCGGCGGGCCGCAGCACCCAGACCTATCGCGGCCTGGTGCGCATCGGGCAGCGCGCCGCCGGGGCACGCAACCATACCCAGTGCGATTCGCTGCTGATCGGTGATCGCTGCACCGCCAACACCTTGCCCTACATCGAGGTGAAGCATCCGGGCGCGCGCATGGAGCACGAGGCGACGACCTCCAAGATCAGCGAGGATGAGCTGTTTTACTGCCGCTCGCGTGGATTGGGCGAAGAAGATGCGGTCTCCATGATCGTCAATGGCTTCTGCAAGGAGGTCTTCAACGAGCTGCCCATGGAGTTCGCGGTCGAGGCGCAGAAGCTGCTCAGCATCAGTCTTGAGGGCGCGGTGGGCTGAGTCCCTTTGGAGACTGACGCCATTGATGAATCCCCGGCGGTCCATGCCGCTTGGGGGCGAAACGAATTGATTGTTGGAGAAAATGCGATGCTTTCCGTCAAGGGCCTCAGGGCCAAGGTGGGTGATGAGGAGATCCTCAAGGGACTGGATCTGACCGTCAGGCCAGGTGAGGTGCATGCCATCATGGGGCCGAACGGCTCGGGCAAGAGCACCTTCGCCCATGTGCTCTCGGGGCGCGACGGCTACGAGGTCACGGACGGCGCGGCCAGCCTCGACGGGGTCGATCTGCTTGCGCTCTCGCCCGAGGAACGCGCCCAGCAGGGGCTCTTTCTCGCCTTTCAGTACCCGGTGGAGCTGCCTGGGGTGAACAACACCTATTTTCTCAAGGCCGCGCTCAACAGCATCCGCAAGGCGCGCGGCGAGGAAGAACTTGACGCAGTGTCCTTTCTGCGTCTGATCCGGGAGAAGCTCAAGATTCTGCATCTCGATGACTCGCTGCTCAAGCGCGCGGTCAATGTGGGCTTCTCGGGCGGCGAGAAAAAGCGTAACGAGATCTTCCAGATGGCGCTTCTGGAACCCAAGCTCGCCATTCTCGACGAGACCGATTCGGGGCTCGACATCGACGCCCTGCGCATCGTGGCCGAGGGGGTGAACGCCCTGCGCAGCCCCGAGCGCTCGGTGATTCTGGTCACCCACTATCAGCGTCTGCTCGACTATATCGAGCCGGATGTGGTGCATGTGCTTTACAAGGGCCGCATCATCCGCACCGGCGGCAAGGAGCTGGCGCTGGAACTCGAAGAGCGCGGCTATGGCTGGATCATCGACGAGGAGCACGCGGCATGACGGCGGCGAGCGATTTCACGTCCTGGCTCGACGGGGGGCGCACGGTGTCAGATGGCCCCGCCTGGCTGGCCGACTGGCGCGCGCGCGCGGCGCAGCGGGCGCGTGTGCTCGGGGTGCCGGGGCGTAAGGATGAGTCCTGGCGTTATACCTCGCTTAGCGCCTTGCTCGAACAGGATTTCCGGCCCGCCGCCGGGCCCGCGCTGCCTGCGGCATCCGCGCTTGCACCGGCCCTCATCACGGGGTTCGAGCCCCATCGGTTAGTCTTTGTCAATGGCGACTTCGTCGCCGCGCTTTCAACCAGTGGCGCCTTGCCCGAGGGGGTGCGTCTCGGTTCGCTGCGCGAACGGCTCGCCACCGACCCTGGCGCGCTTGAGGGTCGGCTCGGTCGGGTCGCGGGCGCTCAGGCGCCGCTCTTCAGCACACTCAACGCCGCCGGTTTTCAGGATGGCGCGGCGCTGCTGATCGATCCGGGCGTAGCGCTGGAGCAGCCCATCGAACTGCTGCACCTGAGCCTGGGCGACACCGGCGCCATTCTGGCGCAGCCGCGCCATTGCATCGTCCTTGGCGAGGGTGCGCGCGCCACCCTCATCGAGCGCTATCTGGGGCTCGATGGGGCCGGTGTCTGCACCAATGCAGTCATCGAGGTGACGCTGGGGCAGGGGGCCGAGCTGCGCCATGAGCGCTTGCAGGACGAGGGCGCGGCGAGCTTCCATCTCTCGACCCTGCATCTCGATCAGGCGCCCGGCAGTCGCTATCGCGGCGTCAATATCGGTCTTGGCGCGCGCTGGGCGCGCACCGAGCTGCATTGCGGTTGCGCCGGGCGCGGCGCCGAGTGCGATCTGCAGGGGCTCTATCTGGCCGGCGACGGTCAGCTCATGGACTATCACCTCGATGTCATCCACTCGGTGCCCGAGTGCACCAGTCGCGAGAACTTCAAGGGCATTCTCTATGGTCGCGGGCGCGCGGTCTTCGACGGGCGCGTACTGGTGGCGCGCGATGCCCAGAAGAGCGACGCGGCCATGTCAAACCGCAACCTCATGCTCAGCGAGCAGGCCGAGATCGACACCAAGCCGCAGCTCGAAATTCTGGCCGACGATGTGAAATGCAGCCATGGCACCACCGTGGGCCAGATCGAGCCCGAGATGCTCTTTTATCCGCGCGCCCGGGGCATTGCCGAGCCGCTCGCGCGACGCATGCTCTGCCTCGGCTTTGCCGGCGAGATCATCGAGGCCTTGAGCCATGAGGCGCTGCGCGAGCAGGTGACCGAGCAGGTTGGCGCGCGGCTTGAACAGGCATCGGGCTGAGACGGACGGATGTCGAGAGAGGAGACACACGCGTGAACAGACTGGCCCGTTTCGCCGGCTTTGGCCGGCGCAAGGCGATCGAGACGCCCCCCGAGGAGGCGCCGCCTCTGGTCGAGGAGGCGGCCCCGCGCATCGACCCCGAGACGCTGCGCGAGCCCATCGTGGCCGCCCTGCGTGGCGTACATGATCCGGAAATTCCGGTGAACATCTACGATCTGGGGCTCATCTACAGCATCGACATCGCCGAGACCGGAGCCGTGGCCATCGACATGACCCTGACCGCGCCCGGCTGCCCGGTGGCCGGCATGATGCCGCTCATGGTGAAGAGCGCGGTTGAGCGCGTCGAGGGCGTCAAGGGGGCCGATGTCACCCTGGTGTGGGATCCGCCCTGGAACCAGGAGCGCATGAGCGAGGAGGCGCGTTTGCAGTTGGGGCTGCTTTAGCCTGCTCAGCGTTGATCAGCTCGCTGCAATGGCCTCTTCAGAATGGATCCACTCCGAGCGCCCTGCCTGCCAGTGTTCAACCCAGAGCGCAATCTCGGCGGCGGGCATGGGGCGCGCGATGCCGTAGCCCTGACCCAGACGGCAGCCGATGCGGGTGAGCAGGGCGGCGTGCTGCAGGGTTTCGACCCCCTCGGCAATCACCTTGCGGCGAAAGGCGTGCGAGAGCTTGACCACGCTTTCCACAATCTCCAGATCGCCGTGATCGCTGAGCATGTCGCGCACGAAGCTCTGGTCGATCTTGAGCGTATCCACCGGCAGGGCGCGGAAATAAGCAAGCGACGAGTAGCCGGTGCCAAAGTCGTCGAGCGCAAAATGCACCCCGAAGGCGCGGCATTGCGCAACAACCTGACGGGCCTGATCGAAGTCGCTGAGTGCGGCGGTTTCCAGGATTTCGAGTTCCAGATGCTCGGGATCGACCTGGGGATGGGCGTCGAGCCGCTGGCGCAGACGCGGGGCAAAGTCATGATGCAGTAGGTGCCGGGCTGCAATGTTTACGCTCACCCTGAATCTCAGCCCGAGCGGGTTCCAGCGCTCGATCTGACAGAGCGCCTGCTCGATCACCCAGTCGCCAAGCCGGATTTCCAGTTCACTTCCCTCCATGACGCTCAGAAAGGCCGCCGGCGCGAGCAGCCCCTGCTCGGGATGGCGCCAGCGGATGAGCGCCTCGCAGCCAATCACCTCGCGGCTGATCAGATCGACCTGCGGCTGGTAGTAGAGCACGAACTCCTCGGCGAGCAGGGCCTCATCGAGCCGCTTGAGCAGGCCAAGACGCTGCTGGAGCGCGCGATCCTGTTCGGCGTCGTAGAGATGGAAGCTGTTCTTGCCGGCCTCCTTGGCGCGATACATGGCCTGATCGGCATGGCGCAGCAAACTGTCGGGGTCGGGGCGGTCGGGCGGGCAGAGGGTCACGCCGATGCTGGCCGAGAGTTGATGGGTAATGCCGTCGAGCTCAAAGGGCTCGCGCATGGCGGCAAGCACGCGTTCGAGCAAACCCAGACAATCCTCGGCATGGTTTAGATTGGTGAGCAGCAGCACAAACTCATCGCCCCCAAGACGCGCAATGGTGTCATGGCTGCGCAGTACCTCGCCGAGTGTGTTGGCCACGCGGATGAGTACCTGATCGCCCATGGCATGACCGTGGTGGTCGTTGACCGGCTTGAAGCCATCGAGATCGAGATAGCAGACGGCGAGCAGCCGGCCCGTGCGACGGGCGTGCGCCACCGCCTGGATGAGTCGGTCGTTAAGCAGGCGGCGGTTGGGCATGCCGGTGAGGTGGTCGTAGTGGGCCATGTGATTGAGTTCGCTCTCGGTTTCCTTGCGGTCGCTGATGTCTTGAATCGTGCCCATGAGCAAGACAATCTGGCCTTGGCTATCCGTTGCGGTCTGGCCAAGCCCCAGAACCCAGCGTGTTGCGCCATCGGCTGGGCGGATGATGCGATATTCCATGTTGAAGGCTTCTCCACGCCCGAGTACCCGTTCGTGCAGATAGCGTGTCATGCGCTCGCGATCCTCGGGATGAACGAGCTCGATCCAACCCTGAACGCTGCGTGAATAGTTCGCGTCGATGCCGAAGATGTCATCCAGGACATCGGAGGATTCCCAGCGATCAGCAACAAAATCCGCCTTGTAGGAACCAATGCGTGCGGCGCGTTGCGATTCGCGAAAAAAGAATTCGCGCTCGCGCAGCAGTGACTCGATGCGGACCTGTTCGCTGATGTCGCGTGCATAGCCGTGCCACAGCAGGCTGCCATCGCTTTGGGGCTCGGGCGAGGATTCGGCCTCGATCCAGCGCAGTTTTCCATCCCCGCCACGGACCTGAGTGACCTCGCGCCAGGTGCTGAGGGACTGGGCCGCGCGCGCTGTCGATGCCATGACGCGCTCGATGTCATCGGGTTTGATGCGCCGAAAGACCGCGCTGGCATCGCGCGCGGCCTCGGCGGGTGTTACGCCAAAAAGCAGCGCTATGTTCGCGCTGGCAAAGGGAAAGCAATGTCGTCCATCGGGCCATTGCTGATATTGATAGAGCATGCCGGGGAGGAGCGCAGTCAGCTTCTCGAAACGCCGTTCGACTGCAAGACGCGAGGCCTGGCTTTCGCGCAACCGATGCGCGTCATCGGCGCGTTGCTCCAGCGCGTGCAGCAGCAGGCCGAGCACCACCCCCACGCTGGGCAGCACCACGAGAAAAGGCAGGGCGATAGCGCTCAGCACCTGGGCGCGCGCCTCCTGTGGCAGCAGCGGAATCCAGGCCAGGGCGAGCAGATGCACCGCCAGGTTGAAGAGGATGAGGCTCCAGGGCCTGATGCGAAAGCGCCCGGCGCGCCAAGCTAGATGAAAGAGCACGCCGAGTGTGGCGGCGGTGACGATGGTGCCCACCCCCATGACCACACCCGGGCCACCCAGCCAGAGCCGATAGAGTCCGGTGATGAGTGCGGCGATGGCTGCGGCGGGCAGGCCGCCAAAGAGCCCGGCCAGACTCAGGATGACCGTGCGGCCATCGAAGATGAGGCCCGGCATCAGGGTGACCGGCATGAGCATGCCCACCAGGGCCACTCCCCCAAAGAGCAGTCCGTTGAGGCTCTCGGTCGAATAGCGCTCGCGCGGCAGGCGCGCGATCACCAGACTATAGGTGACCGCCAGGGTGAGCAGCAACGTGGTGTTTTGAATCAAGCCAACGAGAATAGTCATCAGAAAGGGCGGTGTTTGAATGAGCGGGTTCTTAGCCCGATGCGGGCGCGGCATCCAGGTCGGCATCATCCGCATAGCGGCAGATCCGGCTGCGTCCCGCCTGCTTGGCACGGTACATGGCCTGATCGGCGTGACGCAGCAGGCTGTCCTCGTCAACCTGGTCGAGCGGATAGAGAGTGACCCCGATGCTCGCGGAGACCTGAACGGGAGGCTGGCCGCTGGTGACTTCATGGGGCGCGGCGATGATGCGCAGCAGTCGTTCAAGCGTGCCTTGACATTGCTCGGGGGTGGTCAGGTCGCCAAGCAGCAGGACAAACTCGTCGCCGCCCAGCCGGGCGGCGGTATCCTCGCCGCGCAGCGCCTCGCGCAGACGCCGGGCAATCTCGATCAGGAGCCGGTCGCCCGCCGCGTGCCCCAGATGATCGTTAACGGGTTTGAATCCGTCGAGATCCAGATAACAGATGGCCAGCAACCGCTTGTGGCGCTGGGCGCTGGCAACGGCCAGATGCAGACGATCCGTGAGCAGGACGCGATTGGGCAGGCCGGTGAGCGGGTCAAAGTGCGCCATGCGCTCGAGCCGCTGCTGTTGCGCCTTGAGCAGGCTGATATCGCTGAGCATGGCCAGCCCCCCGGAAAACTGTCCCTGGTCATCCCAAATCGGCGTGGCCGAGACCATGACCCATTGCTCCGATCCATCAACCCGACGCAAGCGGCGCTCGTAGTGCTCAGCACGTCCGTTGCGCCGTGCGGCCAGGCGTTCGTGGTAGGCCGGGATGTCCTCCGGGAAGAGAAAGTCCTCGACGCTGCGCCCAAGCATCGCGTCTGGCTTGCAGCCAAGCAGTGACGCCATCCGGGCGTTGACAAAGCTGGTGCGCGCCTCGCTGTCCAAAATCCAGACGCCTTCGCTGGTTGTCTCGACGATGCGCCGATAACGCGCCTCGCTCGCGCGCAGCGCCTCTGCGTCGCGCTTGCGCTCCACCAGATCCCAGGCCAGATCGGCAAAGGTCGTGACGATCTGGAGATCGCTCTCGTCATAGTCGCGCGCCTTGTTGCCCACCCCTAAAATGGCCACGATGCGCTCCTTGCGCATCACCGGCACCACCAGTTCGCGAATCAGCTCGGCATGCCCCTCGGGCAGGTCGCGCCGATTGGGCAGCGCGGCATAGTCATTGTGGATGATGGGGTGGCGCTCGCGCACGCAATCGGCCCAGACGCCGGCCTCCGAGAGCGGATAGTGGAGTAACTCGGTGCGAACCTGGCAAACCCCGTCCAGGGTGCGGCTTGACCAGGTCTGAAAGCTCAGCGTTTGCTGATCCTCGCCCAGAAAATGGTAGAAGCCGATGAGGCTGTCGGTCAGGGCCGAGGCCTCGTCGATGCTCGCGCGCAGCATCTGCTCCAGCGACCAGTCGTCGAGATGTTCAAGCAGGCGCAGGCGCGCCTCCAGAATGCGGGTGAAGCGCTGCTGCTGGGTAACGTCGCGCGCGGCGGCGAACACCGCGACCACGGTCCCCTCGGCGTTGCGATAGACCGAGGCGTTGTAGAGCACCGGGGTGCGCCCGCCTTCGCGGTGGCGCAGATCGAGCGCGCAGTCGCGCACTTGTCCCTGTTCGAAGGCGCGGCGGTAGGCCGCGCGCGCCTCCTCGGGGCGCGTGAAGTAGGCCGCAAACTCGGTGCCGAGCAGCTCGGTGCGACGATAGCCGGTGAGTTGTTCGGTAGCGTTGTTGACGTCGCTGATGCGTCCCTCGCGGTCGATGACCACCAGGGCGTCGAGACTGGCCTCCAGCAGTCCGCGATGGTAGTGGTTCGCCTCTTCCATGGCATCCTCGGCGGCCTTTTGCGAGGTGATGTCCTCAGTAAAGATGACGATGCCGCCGATGCAGCCATCGAAGCGATGCCAGGGGTAAATTTCCCAGCGCAGCCACTGTTGGCTGCCGTCGAGTCGCGCAAAGGCCTCATGCACGGATTTCACAATGTCGCCGTTCAGGGCGCGTTGGTGAATGGCCTTCCAGCGTTCGGGAATCTCGGGGAAGACCTCGTAGTGCGAGCGTCCCAGGATCGGGGTGTCGCCCAATCCATAATCGCTAAGCCAGCGCCGGCTAGCCGCCAGATAGCGCATGTTGCGGTCAAACATGGCGAGCGCTGCCGGGGCATGCTTGATGAACAGACGCAGCCGCTCCTCGCTTTCGACCAGCTGCCGTTGCCGCAGCGCGATCTGCTCGGCCATGGCATTGAAGGCCAGGGCCAGCCCGGTCAGTTCGTCGGCACCCCGCGCGACAAAGCAATCCTCCACGCGGGCGTCATAATGGCCCTGCGCGAGACGGCTGGTCGCCTGGTGCAGGGTACCGATCCGGTCGATGATCAGACGTTGCAGCAGCAGGCCGGTGACGATGAACAGGGCGATGAAGACCGCCAGATGCCCCAGCATGGACTGGATGAAGAGTCCGCGCACCCGTTGGTCGATGGGGGCGGTTGGAATGCGAATGCTCAGAATGGCGCGCAGCTCCCCCTCGCGATAGCCAAGCGGAAGGGCAAGGCGCTCGCGCAGCACGGCGGGCACCTGCTCGGCGGTTCCGTGACAGAGCAGGCAGTCGGCGCTGGTCAGGATGGGTTGCGCGTAGTAGAAACGCGCTTCACCCAGATGATGTGCACGGACCAGCCGTTCCTGAAGATCGGGTTCGCGCCTGAAGTGCTCCATGCTCGCACGTTCGACGGCATCGGGCCGATTGTTCGGACTCGGGCTGTCGGTGCTCACAACACGAATCTCGACATCGGCAAGCCCCTGAAGTCGCCAGCCCTCGGCAAGCCGTGCCAGGGCATGGACGGGCAGCAGATCAAGAGTGGCCCCGAGCGGGATGCCGCTCTCGATGAGTGCCTGATGAAAGACCTCATCGGTGGTTTTGAGCAAGTAGCCCAGGGTTCTCGACTCCAGCCGAAGCGCATCGAGGGCGCTTGCGCGGATGCTGTAAAAATGCCCGATCTGCAGCAGGCCGAAGCCCAGCGCCAGGGTTAGGCCGATACCCAGCCAAAGCTTGAATTTAAGCCCCAGTCGCAGGCGCGGCGGCGAGAAACCAAGGCGTTGCAGCAGGGAAGAGGGCACGGCGCGTCACTCCGATGGTCAGGCTCAGTGGATGCGGCGCATCTTTAGGTGGCGCGCAGTTCGCACAGCGGAACCTCCAGCTCCTGCGGGCTCAGTCCTCCATGCACCCCGATCTGGCGATGGCCCTCTTCGAAGGGCAGGCGCTGAACCAGAATGCCGCGCTCGCGCGGAATCAGGCAATAGTCTCCAATACGATCGAGAAGTCGGGGGTGTGGCGCTCCCGTCCCGAAAAATCCCGCCTCGACGAGACGCGCGCTCTCGATGAGATCGAGACGCTCGCCAAAGGCC
>JAFGTZ010000322.1 GCA_016938795.1 Chromatiaceae bacterium
CGAGGACACCCACGCATGAAACAGACCCTTGCCGCACTTTCACTCGCCGCCGTCACCGCAGCCTCGACCTTCGCCAGCGGGCTGGCCCAGGCAGCCGAGCCCATCGTCATCAAGTTTTCCCATGTGGTGGCGGAAAACACCCCCAAGGGCCGCATGGCCAACCACTTCAAGGAGCTGGTCGCCGAGCGGCTTGGCGACCGGGTGGTGGTCGAGGTTTATCCCAACTCGCAGCTCTTCGGCGACGACAAGGTGCTGGAGGCCATGCAGCTCGGCGACGTGCAGCTCGCCGCGCCGGCGCTCTCGAAGTTCAGCCGCTATACCGATCAGCTTGCGCTCTTCGACCTGCCCTTCCTGTTCGAGGATCTCGACGCGGTTGATCGCTTCCAGCAGAGCGAGGCCGGTCAGGCGCTGCTTGGCTCCATGGAAAAGCGGGGCCTGATCGGGCTTGGCTATCTGCACAACGGCATGAAACAGCTCAGCGCCAGCCAGCCGCTGCGGGTGCCGGATGATGCCAAGGGGCTGAAGTTCCGCATCATGGCCTCCGAGGTGCTGGAGGCGCAGTTCCACGCACTCGATGCCGCACCGCTCAAGAAGCCCTTCTCCGAGGTCTTCACCCTGCTCCAGACCAAGGCCATCGACGGTCAGGAAAACACCTGGTCGAACATCTACTCCAAGAAGTTCTTCGAGGTGCAGCCTTATATCACCGAGTCGAACCATGGCCTGCTCGACTACATGGTGGTGAGTTCGACCGAGTTCTGGAACGGTCTGCCCGAGGATGTGCGCACCGAACTCAAGGCCGCGCTCGAGGAGTCGCTGGCCTACGGCAACCAGATCGCGCGCGAAAAGGCCGAGGAAGACCGCAAGAAGATCGCCGAATCCGGCCGCTCCGAGATCATCGTCCTGAGCCCCGAGCAGCGCGCTCAATGGGTGCAGGTCATGAAGCCGGTGTGGAAGGAGTTTGAGGAAGAGATTGGCGCCGAGCTGATCGACGCGGCCTACGCGGCCAACCAGCCCTGAGGCTGAGCCCAATCATGCGACCTGCCACGGCGGGTCGCCGGCTATTTTGGAGGCTCGCTCATGTTCTGGCGTCTCATCAACAAGACCGAAGAGGCCATCATCTCATTGCTGCTGGTGGCCATGACCCTGCTGGTGTTTCTGGAGGTGGTGCTGCGCTTTGTCTTCAGTACCGGCCTCACCTGGGGACAGGAGGCCACCCTGCATCTGTCGGCCTGGTTCGTGCTGTTCGGTGCGTCCTACGGCCTCAAGACCGGTGCCCATATCGGGGTCGATGCCTTTGTGCGACTGTTCGGACCGTTCGGACAGCGGCTGATCAGTCTGCTGGCCATCCTGCTGTCGCTGGTCTACTGCGGCCTGTTCATGTACGGCTCCTGGATCTATCTGGCCAAGATGCAGCGCATCGGCATCGAACTCGAAGACATCCCGGTGCAGACCTGGATCGCGCACAGCATTCTGCTCATCGGCCTTGCGCTGCTCTCGATCCGGCTGCTGATGCTGCTGTGGCAGGTGGCCACCGGACAGGCGCTAGGATTTCGCCATAACGACGAGGCCAAGGAAAGTCTACATCTGGCCGAGGAACTCAAACGCGAGGAGTCCCGCGCATGACCACGGCAACCCTCTTTCTGCTGTTGTTCGGCTGCATGCTGATCGGCATGCCGATCGCCATCGCGCTCGGCTTTTCCAGCATTGTGACCATTCTGCTGTTCTCGAACGACTCGCTCGCCTCGATCGCGCTCAAGCTCTTCGAGGCGCTCTCGGCGCACTACACCCTGCTCGCCATCCCCTTCTTCATCCTCTCCTCGGCCTTTCTCTCCACCGGCGGCGTGGCGCGGCGTCTCATTCGCTTCGCCACCAGCGTGGTGGGCCATATCCGGGGCGGACTGGCCATGGCCTCGGTGCTCGCCTGCATGTTGTTCGCCGCCGTCTCGGGCTCCTCGCCCGCCACCGTGGCGGCCATCGGCACCATCGTCATTGCCGGCATGGTCAAGGCGGGCTATCCCAAGGAATTCGCCGCCGGGGTCATCACCAACGCGGGCACGCTCGGCATTCTCATTCCGCCCTCCATCGTGATGCTGGTCTATGCCGCCGCCACCGAGGTGTCGGCGGCGCGTATGTTCATGGCGGGCTTCATTCCGGGCATCATGATGGGGCTCATCCTCATGATCGCCATCTATATCGTGGCGCGCATCAAGCGTCTGCCGGCCCTGCCCTGGCCCGGCGTGCGCGAGATTCTCAGCTCGGGCTTCAGCGCCTCGGGCGGCATTCTGCTCATCGTCATCGTGCTTGGCTCCATCTATGGCGGCGTCGCCAGCCCCACCGAGGCGGCGGCGGTCTCGGCCATTTACGCCTTTCTGGTGGCCGTCATCGGCTATCGCGACATGGGGCCGCTGAAACATGAGCCCTGGCGACGCGAGGGCGAGGGATTCGGGCGGATGCTGGTGCGCAATGCTTGGCAGGTGCCCCTGGCGTTACCGCAAAGCGTGACGCATCCCGAGGTGCGCAAGGTGGTGCTTGATGCGGCCAAGGTCTCCATCATGCTGCTCTTCATCATCGCCAACGCCATGCTCTTTGCCCATGTGCTGACCACCGAGCGCATTCCGCACCAGATCGCCGAGACC
>JAFGTZ010000323.1 GCA_016938795.1 Chromatiaceae bacterium
CCGCGTCACCAGCCCCATGGCCCCCGGCGCGCTCGGCACGGCAATGCGCACGCGCCAACCGGCGCCCGGCGCAACCTCCAGCGGCTGACCAGGCTCGTCTTCCATGGCCTCCAGTCTGAAACGACAATTGCCCGTTGGGCTCAGGAGTTCGAGCCTGTCGCCCAGCGCAAAGCGGTTCTTGACCTCGACTAGCGCCCAGCCGGGGCGCGCCCCGGCCTCGGGCAGAATCTCGCCGACGAACTGCTGGGCGAGCCCGCGCGAGACGCCCTCGGCATAGTTTTGCAGGGCCGCGTGGGTGTGGCGGCGGTAGAAGCCCTCGGTATAGCCGCGATTGGCGAGCCCCTGAAGATCCGCAATCAGCGCCGGATCGAGCGGGCGACCGGCGCGGGCATCGTCGATGGCGCGCCGATAGACCTGAGTGGTGCGCGCCACGTAGTAATGCGACTTGGTGCGGCCCTCGATCTTGAGGCTGTCGATGCCGAGCGCCACCAGCCGCTGCACATGCTCGATGGCGCAGAGATCGCGCGAGTTGAGGATGTAGGTGCCGTGCTCGTCCTCCTCGATGGGCATGAAGTCGCCGGGACGCCCGGCCTCTTCGAGCCGATAGGGTCGATTGGCCTCGGGGTGGCGCGCGAGCCCTTCCTCCGGCTCGGCGCTCAGCCGATAGGCCCAGCGGCAGGCATTGGTGCAGGCGCCCTGGTTGGCATCGCGGTGATTGAAATAGCCCGAGAGCAGACAGCGCCCCGAGTAGGCGATGCAGAGCGCGCCATGCACGAAGACCTCCAGCTCGGTGTCGGGGCAGGCATCGCGAATGGCGGCAATCTCATCGATGGACAGCTCGCGCGAGAGGATGATGCGGCTCACCCCCTGCCCGGCCCAGAAGCGCACCGCCTCGGCGTTGAGCGTATTGGCCTGCACCGAGAGATGAATGGGCAGCTCGGGCCAGTGCGCGCGCGCCAACCGCAGCACGCCCGGATCGGCAACGATGAGCGCATCCGGCCCGAGCGCCACCACGGGCTCAAGATCAGCTACCAGGGTGGCGAGCTTGGTCTGGTGCGCGAGCAGATTGGCCGCCAGATAGAAGCGCCGTCCCTGGGCATGGGCCTCGGCGATGCCGAGGGCCAGGTGCTCGACGTTGAAGTCGTTGTTGCGCACCCGCAGGCTGTAACGCGGCAGGCCGGCATAGACCGCATCTGCGCCATAGGCCAGGGCGTAGCGCTGATGACGCAGGGTGCCCGCCGGGGCGAGCAGTTCGGGGGCGGAGAGCGCCATCAGTGCAGCTCCACCTCGACGGTCTTGCGCTCGGGCTCGCCAAGCAGACGCGCGCGCTCCACCTCGACGCTCACCCGCTCGCCCGGCGCGCGATCAAGCAGGGCGATGCGGATATCGGCATAGGTCTCGATCAGCTGATCGGCGATGCGCCGGAGACGATCGCCCTTTTCAAGTCCGGCGGCCTCGGCGCCCGAGCCATCCACAAAGTCTTCGATGCGGGTTCCCGTGGCGCCTGGCCCGCTATCGAGCCGCACCCCGAGCTTGGCCATGGGCGGCAGCTCGACCCGCTCGGGGAAGAGAAAATAGTCCGCCGCACCGGAATCAAGCGCGCGCTCGCGTCCGTCGATCAGAATGGCGCTTGGCACCTGGAGGCGACGCAGCAGACGCTGCGGAATGCCCTGGCCGTATTCCACATGCCCCACCCCGGCGAGCACCACCAGGGTGCGCTCGGGATGCGCCTTAAGCGTTTCAGCCGCGCGCGCGGCCATGCCCTCATCCCACAGCAGCTGCACCTCCAGGAAGCGCTCGAAGTCGCGCGCCTCGCCGAAGGGATGGCGGTCGAAGACCGCCTTGAGGCGCGCCCGATAGGCGGGGTCGTCGCGCGCGATCTCGGCGGGCACTCGGGCGCGCTCCTCGGCGCTCAGTCCGGCGATGCCCGCCTCGCCAACGCGCCGCGTCAGCTCCTCTTCCAGATTGAGCGCCACAAGCGGGATGCCGTGCTCGCGCGCGAAGCGCAGAATGGGCCGATAGAGCCGATAATCGAACCGCCAGCGCTCGAAATACTCGCTGCGACGCAACATCTCAGGCTCGTCGATGGTGCCGGCCACATAGTCATCGAGCACCTGCTGAAAGGGCTGCTGAAAGGCCTCCAGCCCGATGACCAGCGCCGTGCCGCGCGCGTGCAGACCACGAATGACGGCGAGCTGATCGAGATGGTTCTCGTAGCGGTCGTGGTGCTCGCCGATGAAGATGACACGCCGCTCGCCGAGCGCCTCAAGCAGCTGCTCCAGATCGCTGAGCGCGCGCGCCTCGACCACAGCGGTGGGGCCTGCGCTCGCCGCCTCGGGCGCAGCGCCCGCCCAAGGCGATACGCCGAGCAGCGCGCCGAGCGCGGCCAGCGCGATTGAAAAAGACCTTGGTTGCCTGTTCACAGGATTCTCCGCTGGTTTCAGAGCCATTTTGACCCCATATCGGTGCGCAGTGACTGAAATACGACCGTTCATCATGAATCCATTCGCGCGACTCTGCCTCTTCGTCTCGCTCGTGCTGGCGAGCCCCTTCATTCATGCCAATCCGCCAATCATCGGGCACCAGTTGAGCGTCCGGCTCGATCCGCAGGACGAACGCCTGGAGGCGCGCGACCGTCTGGAGCTGCCCGCCGGGCGCGAGGACTGGACCCTGGTGCTGCACGGCGCACTTGAGGTGCGGGTGGTGGAAGGCGAGGCCCGCCTTGAGCCGCTTGGCCGCCTGGAGCATCTGGCCCGCTACCGGCTGCGCCCGCTTGCGCCTGGCCCCATTACCCTTGCCTACTCGGGGCGCATCGCACACGGGCTGCAATCCATGGATGATGGCATGGGACGCGAGCGCCAGTGGTCGCTGGGCTTCATCGGACCCGATGGCGTGGTGCTGAGCGGGGCGAGCGGCTGGTATCCGCGCATTCTCGACAGCTTGCAGCGCCTCAGTCTGGAGGTTGAGCACCCGCGCGGCTGGAGCGCCGTGTCGCAAGGCGCGGGACCGGGCGATGCCGTGGACGCGGGGCGCTCGCGCTGGGTCGAGACCCA
>JAFGTZ010000046.1 GCA_016938795.1 Chromatiaceae bacterium
TCGCCCTGGGCCTCGATGAAGCGCTCGCTCTCATTGCGGCCCTCGGCGCCGCGGATGGCGATGCGGCGCGGCTTCATGGCCTCGGGAATCTCGCGGCGCAGATCGACATGCAGCAGCCCGTTTTCGAGTCGCGCATCGAGCACCCGCACATAGTCGGCGAGCTGGAACTTGCGCTCGAAGCTGCGGTTGGCGATCCCGCGATAGAGCATCTCGCGGCCCTGGCTCTCCTCGCTCTCCGGGCGCGCGCCCGAGACGGTGAGGATGTTCTCCTTCACCTCCATGCTCAGATCGCGCTCGGAGAAACCGGCCACCGCCATGGTGATGCGGTAGTCGTTCTCGCCCTGGCGCTCGATGTTGTAGGGAGGATAGCCGCCCGGTTCGGCGCGGTAGGCGTTTTCGAGCGCGGAGGTCATGCGGTCGAAGCCGATCATGGAGCGAAGCAGAGGCGAAAAGTCGATGGTTGTCATGGTCATATCCTCAGGTTGAGCAATATGGAATGGCGTTCGCATGTGGAACCGCCGTGTGCCACAGACCTCCGATGAGCGTCTGTGTTATGTAAAGTAATGGCTGCTGAAAACGCTGTCAAGGGTTGAGTCGAAAAATTTTATGTCAAGTCGAGGAGGTTGGCAGCAGACACCGCTGGCGTCTTTGTGATTCACCAGCGCTGCTTCAGATCGGGGCGCTGTGCGCCACTTCAAGAGCGTGCTCGATGCGGCTCAGATCCGCTGCGGTATTGATGTTGAGCAAGGCATCAGTCAGCTAGGGTGCGCATCGCGCGCCGTGGCGTCTAGCCGGCGCCTCTGCGCTTCTTTAGAGACAAGGGATTGTTCAAGGGCGGCCAGCTCGGCGGGGGTGTTGAGATTGGCGAAGGCCTGGGGGAGATCGCTGAAATCGGCGCGGGCGATGGGGTGGCGCGACTGCCAGGCGGCGAGGGAGCGCTCGCCATCGGCGAGCGCCTGTTCCAGGCTGGGGGCGAGGCGCTGCGAGAGCAGGGCGTGGGCGGGCTGGTCGCGCGTGCCGTCGTGGGCGATGGCGAGCGGGGCGTGCGCCTCGCGCAGCGCGGCGCTCAGACGGGCCAGCAGATCGGCGGGGAGGAGCGGGGCGTCGCAGGGCAGCACCAGCAGCCAGGGCGTGCGCAGGGCCTGAAAGGCGCGCCGGATGCCCGCGAGCGGCCCCTGGAAGCCGTCCAGATCATCGGCGAGTACCGGGTAGCCAAAGCGCCCATAGTGGTCGAGATGACGGTTGGCGCTGATGAGGATGGCGCCAACCTGGGGGCGCAGCGCCGCGAGGGTCCAGTCGATGAGCGCACGCCCAGCGAGATCGAGCAGCCCCTTGTCGCGCCCGCCCATGCGCCGCGCCGCGCCGCCGGCGAGGATGACGGCGGTGACCTCGCGGGCTGAGACGGGCGCCTGGGGTGACATGGCCGCCTAGCCGCCGGTGACGTTCATGTGGCGCGCGATGGCGGGCGGTGCGCCAAGATCGAAGGCGTGACCGCGCGGCTTGAGCGCCATGGCGGCGATGATGGCCTCCTTGAGCGGCGCGTCGTCGCTGGGATGGGCGCGCAGCACGCGGCGCAGATCAACCGCGTCCTCCTGACCCAGACAGAGCAGCAGGCGTCCCTCGGTGGTGACCCGCACCCGGTTGCAGTCGGCGCAGAA
>JAFGTZ010000047.1 GCA_016938795.1 Chromatiaceae bacterium
CCAGCCCAGCAGGCCGCCTGCGAGCGGCTGCGCGATCTGGCCGAGCGGCTTGTCGCAACACCGCCGCCACCTCGCGCCCGTGGTTTGCTCGGGCAGATGCGCGCGCGGCTGCGCGGCGCGCCGCCGCCGGTGCGCGGACTCTATCTCTGGGGTGGGGTGGGGCGCGGCAAGACCTGTCTCATGGACTGGTTTGTGGAGACCTTGGCGCCGCCCGAGACGCTGCGGCTGCATTTCCATCACTTCATGCGCGAGGTGCATGAGCGCATGGCCGCGCTGCCGCGCCAGCCCGATCCGCTGGAGGTGGTGGCCGGGCAGTTGCGCGAGCGCGCCAGGGTGCTCTGTCTCGATGAGTTTCTGGTCACCGACATCACCGATGCCATGCTGCTGCACGGTCTGCTGCGGGCGCTCTTCGCGCGCGGCGTCACCCTGGTGACCACCTCGAACACCCCGCCCGACGCCCTCTATCACAACGGCTTGCAGCGTGCGCTCTTTGTGCCGGCCATTGATCTTCTCAAAACCCACACTGAGGTGTTCGAGCTCGATGGCGGGGTCGATTACCGGCTGCGCACCCTCGCCCAGGTCGGCATCTATGTGCTGGAGGCCGAGGAGGGCGAGGCGCGTCTGGCCGAGGACTTCGTGCGTCTGAGCGGCGGCCATGCGCCGCTGCCCGGGGTGCTGGCCATCAACGGGCGCGAGATTCCGGCGCGCGCGCTCGGCGGCGATGTGGCCTGGTTCGACTTCGCCGCGCTGTGCGCCACGCCGCGCGCTGCTGCCGATTACATCGAGATCGCGCGCGAGTTCCATAGTGTGCTGCTCTCGGGCGTGCCCCGGCTGGGGCCGCGCGAGGAGGCCGCCGCGCGCCGCTTTCTGCTGCTGGTGGATGAGTTCTATGACCGGCGGATAAAGCTGCTGCTCTCGGCCGCCGCGCCGCTGGAATCGCTCTATCTCGGCGGGCTGCGCGACTTTGCCCACGAGCGCCTGCTCAGCCGCCTCACCGAGATGCAATCGACCCGCTATCTGGCCGCCAATGAATCAGAGTCCAGCGCCTAGCGCGAACCCTTGCAAATCGACGCGGGCGGCACGATCTGACCCCGAACTGACGCCATCCCCGAGAGCTGCCCATGACTGCCGCCCATTTAACCTCGGCGACCGTCGATCCCGACGAGATTGCCTATTTCGAACGACTGGCCCACCGCTGGTGGGACACCGAGGGGCCCTTTTGGCCGCTGCATCGGCTCAATGCCCTGCGGGTCGATTGGCTGAGCGCGCGCCTCGCGGCGGGGTTCGGGCGGCAGGTCGCAGATGAGCGTCCGCTCGCCGGCCTGCGGCTGCTCGATATCGGCTGTGGCGGCGGCATTCTCAGCGAGTCCATGGCCGTGCTCGGGGCCGAGGTCACCGGAATCGACATCACCGAGAAGAATCTGCGTGTCGCCGCCCTGCACGCCGAGGGCAGCGGTCTTGCCATCGACTATCGTCTGGCCGATGCCGAGACGCTCGCGCGTGCGGGCGAGACCTTCGACATCGTGCTCAACATGGAGGTGGTGGAGCACGTCGAGCGGCGCGCCGACTTTCTCGCCGACTGCGCCCGTCTGGTGCGTCCCGGCGGCTTCATGGCGGTCTCCAGCATCAACCGCAATCCGCTCGCCTGGCTGATCGCCATCGTTGGCGCCGAGCGGGTGCTCGGCTGGCTGCCGCCCGGAACCCATCACTATCGCAAGCTCACCCGCCCGGGCGAGGTGGTGGCCGAGCTGGGCGAGGCGTTCGGGGTTATCGAGCAGACCGGTGTCAGGGTGAATCCCATTCATCGCCGTTTCGGCTTCACAGCCTGGATGGGCGTGAATTACATGATGCTGTTTCGGAAACAGCCGGTTTAGAATCGGGCGGAAGCGGTTTTTTCACTTTCAATCGGGAGGATGGGGGAGTCATGCACACGAAAGCGGATTTCGAGCAGTGGATTGCGGCCCTGAGTCGCGGTGACTCGGGCCATGTGTATATCCGGCTCTATGTCGATGCGCCCCAGTGGGTGCGCGACATGGCGCTCGAACGCTATGGCAAGGGCACGGTCTTTCTGCCGCCCGAGCCCGACCATCGCCCGCGCGCGGCCTGATCGTCTGGTTCGAGTGCTCGCGCGACGCCGTCTCAGTCAAAGCGGTAGTGCTTCTCGACCGGCTCGACAATCTCCCAGGTGCAGCTCAGTCCGGCGGGGAAGGTGATGAGATCCCCGCGCGCGAATTCCTGCGCCTCGCCGCCCTCGGGTGTCACCCGGAAACGACCGCGCAGGATGTAGCAGGTTTCGCTCTGATCGTAGTGCCAGGGAAAGGTCGAGGGCTCCTTGCGCCAGATCGGCCAGTCCTCAACCCCCATCACTTCGAGCTTTGCGGGGGCGGGCTTGTGTTCGCAACGAATCTCGTGATCATGCATGCGAGTCTTCCTCTCTGAGTAGTGACCCCGTATTCTGGGTGCTTGCTGGCGGTTTTTCGAGGCCCCGCCAGGCGCGTGCCCTGCCTGACGCGCGCTGTTCACCCGACCTACACGCCAGACTCCTGCCATGACCCCATCGCTGACCCCGGCCATAACCCCAGCCGTTGCGCATCCCGATCCACTCACCCCGCTCGCCGAACGTCTCGGCGCGGCCTTGCAGCGGCGCGGCTGGCGGCTGGCCACCGCCGAATCCTGCACCGGCGGCTGGGTGGCCAAGCTGGTGACCGATATCGCCGGCTCTAGCGCCTGGTTCGAGTGCGGTTTTCTCACCTACTCCAACGCCTCCAAGGAGCGTCTGCTCGGGGTCGATGCCCGGCTCATTGCTGCCGAGGGCGCGGTGAGCGAAGCGGTGGTGCGCGCCATGGCGCGGGGGGCGCTGGAGCACGCGGGCGTCGAGGTGGCGGTGGCCATCAGCGGCATTGCCGGGCCGGGCGGCGGCACGCCCGAAAAACCTGTGGGAACGGTCTGGCTGGCCTGGGCCACCGCTGCCCATGTGCGCGCCCAGTGTCACCACTTCGCCGGGGATCGGGCGGCGGTGCGCCATGCGGCGGCACGGGTGGCGCTCGCGGGCCTGATCGAGTGCGCCGAGTCGCCTGCCTGAACTGCACGCTTGCCGTCGGCTCGGGTGCGCGGGGCTTTGCACTGGCGCGCTCCTGCCCCACAATGAAGGCCCAGTTTTCAGATGGCGGGTCGTGGCGACCGGCCCAGTTCCTCGCACGGAGACCAGCATGGATGAAAATCGCAAGAAGGCTCTGGCGGCAGCGCTGAGTCAGATCGAAAAGCAGTTCGGCAAGGGCTCGGTGATGCGCATGGGCGACGCCGGCGCGGTGCGCAACATCGAGGCCATCTCGACCGGTTCGCTCGGGCTCGATGTGGCGCTCGGGATTGGCGGTGTGCCGCGCGGGCGCGTGATTGAAATCTATGGCCCGGAGTCCTCGGGCAAGACCACGCTCACCCTGCATGTAGTGGCCGAGGCGCAAAAGCTCGGCGGCACCGCCGCCTTCGTGGATGCCGAGCACGCGCTCGACCCGGTCTATGCCGAAAAGCTCGGCGTCAACATGAACGACCTGCTGGTCTCGCAGCCCGACACTGGCGAGCAGGCGCTCGAAATTACCGACATGCTGGTGCGCTCGGGCGCGGTCGATGTGGTGGTGGTGGACTCGGTCGCGGCGCTCACCCCCAAGGCCGAGATCGAGGGCGAGATGGGCGACTCGCACGTCGGCCTCCAGGCGCGTCTCATGTCACAGGCGCTGCGCAAGCTCACCGGCAACATCAAGCGCTCCAACTGCTGCGTCATCTTCATCAACCAGATTCGCATGAAGATTGGGGTGATGTTTGGCTGCTTCGATTATCACAGCCGTGTCGTGCTGGCCGACGGCACCACCGAGAAGATCGGCAAAATCGTCAACCAGCGGCTCCCGGTCGAGGTCATGTCGATGGATCCGGCCACCGGCGCCATGGTGCCGCGCCCGGTCGTCAACTGGTTCCGCAATGGCGAGACCGACGAATGGCTCTATTTCGAGGTCGCGGCGGGCGGCGGCTCCGGGCGGCGCAAGTTCACCTGTACCGCCAACCATCTCATCTTCACCCCAAAGGGTGAGCGCCGGGCGGGCGATCTGGAAGTCGGCGACGAGGTGATGACGGCCGTCAAGCAGTACGGCCTGAACGATGACCAAAACCAGCTCATCCTGGGCGGTATCCTCGGTGA
>JAFGTZ010000324.1 GCA_016938795.1 Chromatiaceae bacterium
AATAAAGAGATAGGGCGGATAATTCAGATCGCCGATGACGCGCAGCCGCTCGGGATCGGCGGCGCGGGCCGCGCCCGGCGCGAGCAGCCCGAGCAGCAATACGACGACCAACAGACCTGTCAGCCAGGCGGCCCCGCATCGGTTTGCAATGCCTCTGCTGATCATGCGCCCTTGCCTCTAGCCGCCAGCCTGCTCAAGATGTTCGAGTCCCTCGCGCAGCAGCGCGCGCGCCGACTCGAAGTCGAAATCCGCGATGCGCGCCCCAAGCCGGCGCGCCAACGGGCCAAGGGCCGCCTCGAAGAGCGGCGCGGCTTGCTCGAAGCAGGCGCCCGCGCCCATGTCGTCGCAGCCGAGCAGCTCATCGAGCCGCGCGGCCAGGGCGGCGAAGGCCTCCCGGTCGAGGGCCTTGATGTCGGGCGCGGCGGCTGTTTCGGGCGCGGGCAGCGCCGCGCGCAGTCCGTCCTTGAGCGCATCGAGCGCCTGATTGAAATCTGCCAGCTCGGTCTCGACACTGTCCGAGTCTTCCTCCTCGCGCGCGCGCAGCCGATGCTCAAGATGGCCGGCGCGCTCGCCCAGCGCCTGAGCCCCCAGGCTCTTGAGCATTCCTTTCAGGCTGTGCGCCAGACGCTCGGCCTCGGCGCGCTGCCCGGCCGCGAGCGCCTCCTTTAGCTGGCGCTGCTCGGGGCTGTCGATAAAGCGCTCGATCAGGCGCCGATAACGCTCCCAGCGCCCTGCCACCACGCGCAGACCGGCCTCGGGCTCCAAACCGGGCAGTGCGCGCAGCGCCTCCAGCTCGCGCGCGCCCTCCTCGACGGAAGTTGCGGCGGCGGGCGCGGCGGGGGTCTCCTGCGCGCTGCTCCCGGACTCGGACTTCGGCAGCCAGCGCAGCAGGGTTTCGTAGAGGGTTTCGGGATCGACCGGCTTGACGATGTGATCGTTCATGCCCGCCGCTAAGCAGACCTCGCGATCCTCGTCGAAGGCGTTGGCGGTCATGGCCACGATGGGGAGCTCGGTCCGATCCGGCAGGGCGCGAATGAGGCGCGTGGCGGTCAGTCCGTCCATGACCGGCATCTGCATGTCCATGAGGATGAGGTCGTAGCGGTTCGCGCGCGCCTTGGCCACCGCCACCTGACCGTCCTCGGCCAGATCCACCTCGCAGCCGGCGTCCTCGAGCAGCTCCATGGCCACTTCCTGGTTCATGGCGTTGTCTTCAACGAGCAGCAACTGGGGCCGCTGGGTGCGCGCGCGCAGCCGCCGTTCGGCCTCGCCCGGCGCCAGAGGCGGCTGGCTGTCGCGCTGTCCGCTGAGCGCCTCTTGCAGCGCCTCGAACAGACGCGAGGGACCGCAGGGCTTGGAGAGCACCCCCCAGTAGCCATTGGTGGCAAGCTGCTCGGGGGCGAGATCCTCGGTGTAGGCGCTCACCAGCAGGCGCACCGTCCGGGCATCCAGCTCGGCGAGGCGCCGCCCCAGCTCAAGGCCGTCCATGCCCGGCATCCGCCAGTCGATGAGCAGCACATCGAAATGCCGCTCGGCGGCCAGGCGCAGGGCGCTCGCTCCGTCGCTCGCGGCCTCGACGCGCATACCGTGTACCTCCAGCATGGCCACCAGCGACTCGCGCGCCTCAGGCAGGTCATCGACCACCAGGGCGTTGAGCCCCTGTAAGCGAACCCGCGCGTGCGGTGCGGGGAAGCGCTGTTCGCTGAGCGCCAGATCCAGCTCGATCCAGAAGGTGCTGCCCTTGCCGAGCGCGCTCTCGACCCCGATGCGCCCACCCATGAGCTCGACCAACCGACGCGAGATGGCCAGCCCCAGCCCGGTGCCGCCATAGCGGCGGGTGGTCGAGGCGTCGGCCTGCTCGAAGGCCTGAAACATCCGCTCCTGCTGCTCCTCGCTGAGCCCGATTCCGGTATCGCTCACCTCGAAGCGCAGCCGCTGGCGTCCGTCGCCAAGCACCCCGAGGCGGCGCGCGCGCAGGGTCACCGAGCCCTGTTCGGTAAACTTCACCGCGTTACCGGCGAAATTGAGCAAAATCTGCCCCAGACGCAGCCCGTCGCCGTGCAGCGCGCGCGGCACTTCGTCGAGATCCACGACCAGCTCGATGCCTTTCGACTCAGCCCGGTCGCGCACCAGGCTGGCCACGTTATCGACGATGCGCTCAAGTTCAAAGTCAGTGGCCTCCAGTTGCAGCTTGCCGGCCTCGATCTTCGACATGTCGAGAATGTCGTTGATGACCGCGAGCAGATGATGGGCCGCCGTGGCGATCTTGGCGAGCTGTTCGCTCTGGCGCGGATCGGTGATGGCGCGCTGCAGAATGTGGGTCAGCCCGATGATGGCGTTCATCGGGGTGCGAATCTCGTGGCTCATGTTGGCGAGAAATTCGCTCTTGGCGCGGTTGGCCGCCTCGGCGGAGTCCTTGGCCTGCTGCAGGGCCTGTTCGACGTGCTTGCGCTCGCTGATGTCCTGAAAGGCCACCACAGCGCCGGCGATGGTGTCGCCCCGGCGCAGCGGCGCGCTCGAATAGGACACCGGGAAGGCGCGCCCGTCGCGCCGCCAGAACACCTCGCCCTCGCTGCGCTGCTCCTCGCCGCTGCGCATAGAGCGCTCGATGGGGCAGTCTTCGCGTGGGTAGGAGCGCCCGTCTTCGTGGCTGTGATGAGTCAGATCGTGCGCGTTGCGGCCAATGAGGTCGGCATCCGAATCATAGCCAAGCAGGCGCCGCCCGGCCTCGTTGATGAAGACGAAACGTCCCTCGCGATCGGTGCCGAAGATGCCCTCGGAGGTCGATTCGAGCAGCAGGCGCTGCTCCTCCTCCTTGCGCGCAAGCGCCTCGGTGCGCTCGGTCACCAGATGTTCGAGATGGTTGCGGTAGGCATCGAGTTCGGCGCTGAGACGGCGCTGCTCGGTCACGTTTTCCTTCACCGCCACATAATGGCTCACCCGGCCATGGGCATCGCGCAGTGGCAAAATACTGGCCGCCTCGATGAGTTCCTCGCCATCGCGTCCCTGGTTGATGAATTCGCCGCTCCAGGGGCGACCCGCAGAGAGCGCCGCCCAGAGCGCGCGATAGGTCTCGGGCGGCGTCTTGCCGGATTTGAGAAAACGCGGATTGCGCCCCATGGCCTCCTCGCGCGCATGGCCGGTGATGCGGCTGAAGGCCTCGTTGACATAGGTGATGCGCCCCTCCAGGTTGGTCATGACCACGGCATTGGGGCTTTGCTCGACCGCCATGGAGAGCAGCCGGATGCGCGACTCGGCGGCCTTCTCGGCGCTGATGTCGCGCCACAGCGCCAGCACATAATCATGTCCGCCCTGGTTGATGTGGCGCAGGCTCACGCGCGCGTCGATCAGGTGGCCGTCCTTGCAGCGGTGGCGCGTCTCGAACTGAACACCACCCTGCTCCATGAGGGTGCGCGCCGCCTCTGCGACCTGCTCGGGCGTCATCTCGGCCTGGATATCGACCACGCCGAGCTGAAGCATCTCCTCGCGGCTGTAGCCCAGGGTGCGATAGCTGGCCGGATTGGCCTCGACAAAGCGCTGGCGCTCCACGTCCACCAGCTCGATGGCATCGGGCGCCTGCTCGAAGATGGCGCGCAGCAACGCCTGACGATCCTCCAGCTCGGCGATGGCATCATGACGCGCGATAAGACTGCCAAAGCGGGCCGCCACCACCTCCAGCCATTGACGATCCTCCGGCGCGAAGGGAGCCGAGGCACTGGGATCGCACAGCGAGAGCTGTCCCACCTCATGCTGCCCCGCCCGCACCGCGACACTGAGCGCGATCCCTTTGGGAGGACTGCCGAAATGACGTCCGTACCAGTTGAGATGCGCCTGCACCGGGCGCTCACCCGGATAGGCCTCGGGCAGCCAGCGCACCAACTCCATGAGCAGATCCGCAGGATCCCGCTCGGTATTGCCCGAGCGCTGAACCAGGGCGTTCAGCGAGATCAGGGCGCGCGTGCGTTGATCGAGCTGAGCACGCGCCTCCCGCTCAGCCCGGCGCGCGCGCCACCACAGCCCCCCGAACAGGGCGCCCGGCAAGGCGCCGAGCGCAAAGCCCGCGATCAGGATAAGGCCCGCGCTCATGCTGTCTGGTCGGCGGGATCGAGCAGGGGATCGGCATAGCGCGCCGCAATCTCGGCAAAGCGCTCGCGTCGCTCCAGAAAGGCATCGACCACCGCCGGATCGAATGCTGGCCACGTCCCTCGACGATGATGGCGCTCGCCTCATCGAGCGACATGGGCGGCTTGTAGACGCGCCGGCTCATGAGGGCGTCGAACACATCGGCCAGCGCCATGAGACGCGCCGAGACCGGAATACGGTCGCCGTCGAGCCCCTCGGGATAGCCCGAGCCGTCCCATTTCTCGTGATGGCCCAGGGCGATCTCGCGCGCCACCTCCAGAAAATCGAAAGCGTGATCGAGCGGCTCGCGCTCGGCCTCGCTTACCCCTTCCAGCACCTGCTCCACGGCCTTGTGAATGGCCTCGGCGCCGATCACGGGATGCGTCTTCATGATCTCGAACTCCTCGGAGGTGAGCCGCCCGGGTTTGCGCAGAATGGCGTCGGGAATGCCCACCTTGCCGATGTCATGCAGAGGCGCGGCCTTGACCACCATGTCGAGGCGCTTGCCGGCAAGCGCCTCGCGAAAGCGCGGATGCTCGCGCAGCGCCTTGGCAAGGAGCTGCACATAGATCTGGGTGCGCAGAATGTGATGCCCGGTCTCGATGTCGCGCACCTCGGCCAGGGAGGCAAGCGCGCGGATGCTCAGATCCTGAATCAGCAGATTCTCGCGCATGCGCCGCGCCACCTCGGCCTCCAGCCATTCGTTCTGGCGCGCCAGACGGTCGCGCGCCTGCTTGAGTTCGAGCTGGGTCTTGATGCGCGCCTGCACGATGGCCGGATTGATGGGCTTGGTGATGTAGTCCACCGCGCCGAACGAGAGGCCGAATTCCTCGTTCTCGGCGCTGTCCATGGCGGTGATGAAGATGACCGGAATCGCGGCCGTCGAGGGTTCGGCGCGCAGCCGGCGCAGCACCTCGTGCCCGTCGAGACCCGGCATCATGACATCGAGCAGGATGAGATCAGGACGCGGCTCGGAGGCCGCCACGCGCAGCGCGCGTTCGCCCGAGTTGGCCACGCGCACACGGTAGAAGGGTTGCAGCAGCTCGCCGAGCACGGTGAGATTCTGCGGCGTGTCATCGACAATCAGCACGGTGTGCGCCGAGGGCATGTCTTGGGGCGAGGTGATCGGCTGTGCGGACGTCATGGGACCAAGGCTCCTGGTTCTCGCGGCTATTATCGGCATGGAACGGCGCCATCGCGCGAAGGCGCGAGGCGACAGATAACCTTATACCCAAGGTGCGTGACTGTTCGACGCATGGCGTGAAATCGCGACCGCGATCACAGAAACGCCAGTGTCAACGCCCTCACAGGCACACGAAGCGTGCGGCTTGCGCGGCGGGTGCGACCTGAACCAGATCACTCCGTGTGTGGATGCGGCCCGCCCAGCGCAAACCGAACAGCGCAAGCCGAACAGCACGTTAAGCCACGGCCGCGCGGAACCGCCGACAACTGGCCATCAGATCGCCGTCCTGGTGCAGATCGCCGCCGATCAGCAGGATGCACTCAGGTCCATAAAAGTCGCGCAGCTCGCCCACCCGGTCGAGCCGCATGCCACCGCCTGGCGCGGGCAGGATGGGCCGCAGCCCCGCGAAGGGTTCGCTCGCGCCAAGAACCAGGTCGCGACAGTCCGCCTGACTGAAGGCAAAGCGCCCGCCCCAGCTCGGGAAGATGCTGGCATCGGCCCCGGCGAGTCGCATGAGCTGACCATGCAGCACCCGCTGCGAAAGCCCCTGATCGGGATGCGCGGTGAAGCTGCCGAGCATGGCCGGATGGGCGAGGATGGGCAGATCGAGCGAGGCATCGCACGACAGCGCGCGCAGCGCATCGAAGCCGCCCAGCCCGGGCGCGAACAGCAGCCCGCCCGCCCCCGCCGACTGGGCAAACCGCGCACGCTCCCCGATGCGCCCAGCCGGCGCGGTGACATTGGGCAGATAGAGCGCGCGCGCGCCGGTCTCGCGATTGGCCCGCGCCACCGCCTCGGCGCAGCGCCCCACCCGCTCCTCGAAGCGACAGAAGGGCTGATCGGCCAGCCCGTGATCGTCCTTGATGAGATCCAGGCCACCGAGCGCCAGCCGATAGGCCAGCTCGGCCAGCGCCTCGGGCGAGAGTCCCATGGGCTTGATGGCGGTACAGAGCAGCGGCCGGTCCCAGACCCCAAGCCGCTCGCGCAGTCCCTCGCGCCCGAAGCGCGGCCCCGGGTGGAGCGCCGCGAGCGTGGGCGAGAGCGCGATATCGACCAGCCGCACCCCAGGCTGGAGGCTGACATTGCCGAAGAGCACATTCAGAAGCTGCGTCAGCTCGCTCCCGGCGCACTCCACGGCATAGTGGATGACCACCTCGACCCGCTCCGGATCGAGCACGCGAATCTCCCCCACCCGGCCGATGATCTGGTCGCGAATGGCCGCCTCCCGCACCTGCTCGGCGGGAAACTCGATGGTCTGCTCCACCGCGATGGCGCGCGCCCGCGCCTCGGCCTCCTCGGGCCGACAGCAGAGCCGATAGGTGGCGGCGAAGCGCTCGCCACTGAGGGTTGGGTGCAT
>JAFGTZ010000325.1 GCA_016938795.1 Chromatiaceae bacterium
CTGGAGGCGGTCTTTCAGCGTCTGCGCGGGGTTGATTCGGTGGTCTCGGGCTATGCCGGGGGCGAGACGGCGAATCCCGACTACCGCGCCGTCTGCACCGGGGCGACTGGACATGCCGAGGTGGTGCAGCTCCGTTTCGATTCCGCACTCCTCGACTACGAGACCCTGCTGCGGGTCTTCTTCGCCATCCATGATCCCACCACGCCGAATCGGCAGGGTGCGGACGTGGGCACGCAATATCGCTCGGTGATCTTCTATCACGACGAGTCGCAGCGTGCCTGCGCCGAGCGCCTCATCGCCGAACTCAACGCCGAAGGGTTGTGGGGCGCGCCCATCGTCACCCACTGCCAGCCCGCGCCAACCTTCTATCCGGCTGAGGACTATCATCAAGACTACTATCGCCGCCATCCCGGGCAGGGCTATTGCCAGGCGATCATCGCCCCCAAGCTCGCCAAGTTTCGCGCCGCCTTCGCCGATCGACTGCGCGAGACCTGACCCCCGCCCGTGGAAGCGGGTTCCAGCCGCGAGCCGACAGCGACGCGCTTCCCTGGAGTCACGAAGCTCAAGCTTCGTGACTCCAGGGATGAAGCTCCGGCTTCACGAATCTGAGATGTCTCGTGAAGCAGCGCCTCCTCGCGCGGGTAATGCCGCTGGAGCGCCGTCACTAGAGGCGTGGGCTGGGTCTTGCGCACTGAGTTCCTCACCAGGGCCTGTTCGACAGGCTGCCAGACGGCTGTGTGAAGATGGCATTCTTAGTGCTCCTCTCCTAAACTGTACGTGGTTGCCGTACAACATCAGGCGATTGACAGTGGAAACCACAACTGTAAACAAATTTAGAGATGGCCTGAAAAGCTTTGTTGAGCAAGTGGTTAGTCAACACATACCGCTTCGCGTCACACGCCGTACAGGCGCTGATTTTGTGGTGATGAGTGCTGAGGATTGGGAGCGTGACCAAGAAACCTTGTACGTGCTCCAAAATACCAGCCTGATGCGCCAGATCGCCGTTTCCAGCGCTACCCATAACGCCGGTGCTGGATATGCCCCGACCAAAGAGCAGTTAGATGAGATCACTGGTCTTTGAGGGTAGAACATGGGAAGTGTATGAAGACCTACGGTTGCGCGATAAACGGCTGCACAGGAATCTTTGCGCGATTTTGAAAGAACTGTTACGCGGCGACCCCGCAGCGGGCTTGGGGAAGCCCGAGGCTCTTCGACACAATCTGTCTGGATTTTGGTCGAGGCGGCTTAGCCAGAAGGATCGGCTGGTGTATAAATTTGACGACACGCACATCTATGTCTTTGCCATCGGCGGCCACTACGATTTTTTCGAGCCACTATAGGCAAGTCCCCTAGAGGCGCGCATTGCGTCCCGCTCCCTCAGCCTTCGAGCCTTGCGCTCAACCTGGGCTGCGCGCAAGGCTCATTCCAGCTTCTCGGCGTCATCGCGCGCCGACAGCGATGTGCTTCCTGGTCACGAAGCTCAAGCTTCGTGACCCCGGAGATGAAGCTCCGGCTTCCCGAATCCGAGGTGTCTCGTGAAGCAGGGCTTCCTCGCGCGGGCGACGCCGCTGGAGCGGCATCGCCAGATGCGTGGATGTATGATTGGTATAACACCTTGATTCAACGGAGTCTTCATGGAATTTGAATTGCAGGCGCGCGATGGGCTTGCGCGTCGTGGGCAGCTGCGCTTTGCGCGCGGTCTGGTGCAGACCCCGGCCTTCATGCCGGTGGGGACCTATGGCACGGTCAAGGCCATGACCCCGGAGGAGCTGCTGGAGGTTGGCGCCGAGATGGTGCTCGGCAACACCTTTCATCTGATGCTGCGCCCCGGCACCGAGATCATCCGTCGCTGCGGCGACCTGCACGGCTTCATGCACTGGGAGCGGCCCATTCTCACCGACTCGGGCGGTTTTCAGGTGTTCAGTCTGGGCGAGCTGCGCAAGATCAGCGAGGAGGGGGTGCGCTTTCGTTCACCCATCGACGGCAGTCCGGTCTTTCTCGATCCCGAGACCTCGATGCGGGTGCAGCGCGAGCTGGGCTCCGATGTCGTCATGATCTTCGACGAATGCACCCCCTATCCGGCCGATGAGGCGCAGGCGCGCGCCTCCATGCAGCTCTCGCTGCGCTGGGCGGCGCGCTCGCGCGAGGCGCATGGCGACAACCCGGCGGCGCTCTTCGGCATCGTGCAGGGCGGCATGCACGAGGGGCCGCGCGCCGAGTCGCTGGAGGGGCTGATGCGCATCGGCTTCGATGGCTACGCGGTGGGCGGGCTCTCGGTCGGCGAGCCCGAGGCGGATCGGCTGCGGGTGTTGGATTTCCTGGCCGACAAGCTGCCCGAGGATCGCCCGCGCTATCTCATGGGCGTGGGCACGCCCGAGGATATCGTGGCAGCGGTGGCGCGCGGCATCGACATGTTCGATTGCGTCATGCCGACGCGCAATGCGCGCAACGGCTATCTTTTCACCCACAGTGGTGTGGTGAAGATCCGCAACGCCGCGCATCGCTCGGATGAGGGTCCGCTCGATCCGCTCTGCGACTGCTACACCTGCCGCCACTACAGTCGCGCCTATCTGCATCATCTCGACCGCTGCGGCGAGATTCTCGGCGCGCGGCTCGCCACCATTCACAATCTGCACTACTACCAGGGTCTGATGCGCGGGTTGCGCGAGGCCATCGCGGCGGGACGCTTTGCGGCCTTTGTCGAGGAGTTCCGCCGTTTGCGCGCCTGAGCGCGCGCTGTAACTTCTCGGGCGCTGTGCGATAATCGCGCCCCGATGTCCGTCGGGGGCGCGTGCGTGCGCTCCCGTTCAACGCACCGGCGCTGGCCGGTCCCCATCCCAAGAGAGACACCGACCCATGAGCTTTTTCATCTCCGACGCATTCGCCCAGGACGCCGCCGCCGCGACCGCCGGCAGTTCCTTCATGGCCCTGCTGCCGCTGGTGCTCTTTGCCGTCGTCTTCTATTTTCTGCTGATCCGTCCCCAGGCGAAGCGCCAGAAGGAACATCAGAAGATGGTGGATGCGCTCGCCCGAGGCGATGAAATTATCACCCTCGGCGGCATCGCCGGGCGCATCAGCGAGGTGGGCGATAACTTCATCCAGGTCGAGGTGGCCGAGGGCGTGCAGATCAAGGTGCGTCGTCATGCCGTCGAGTCGGTCATGCCCAAGGGCACCCTCAAGGATCTCTGAGTCCTGCCATCAGGGGGGCGGCTGGATGTCGCTCCCACGTCTTCCGATTCCCGCCACCATCGACCCATCGCCATGAACCGATATCCCCTGTGGAAGAATCTGCTGATTCTGGGCGTGGTTCTGCTCGGCCTGCTGCTGGCCCTGCCGAATCTCTTTCCTCAAGATCCCTCGATTGAGGTGAGCGCCGCGCGCGGCGCTGAACTCAATGAGTCCAGCATTGATGAGCTGCGCGTCGCGCTTGAGCAGGCCAAGGCGCCCTTCAAGGACATCGAGACGCGTGAGAATGGCGCGCTCCTGGTGCGCTTCGCCCTCTCGGGCGATCAGCTGCGTGGTCAGGAAGTCATCGAGCGCGCGCTCGGTGACCGCTATCGCACCGCGCTCACGCTCTCGGCCGATCTGCCCGGCTGGATGCGCGCGCTCGGCATGGGCCCCATGTCGCTTGGACTTGATCTGCGCGGTGGTATCCATGTGGTGATCG
The DNA here is from genome assembly GCA_016938795.1 of Chromatiaceae bacterium. Lineage (GTDB taxonomy): Bacteria > Pseudomonadota > Gammaproteobacteria > Chromatiales > Chromatiaceae > Marichromatium. The sequence continues at coordinate 3,668 of JAFGTZ010000325.1, forward strand.
ATGTCGATATGGAGGCCGCGCTCGATCAGGCGCGCGAGCGCTTTGTGGGCGACATCCGCGCCCTGTTGCGCGAGAAAAAGATCCGCTATCTCACTGTCAGCCGCAAGGACGAGCAGCTGGAGGTCACCTTCCGCGAGGCCGAGGCGCGTGACGCGGCGCGCACGCTCATCGGGCGTGAATTCAACGAGCTGGAACTTGCGGCCCGAGAGGCGGGCGATCACTTTCTGCTGATCGCGACCCTCTCGCCCGTGCAGCAGGAGCAGATCAAGGACTTCGCCCTGGAGCAGAACATCACCACGCTGCGCAACCGGGTCAATGCCCTGGGTGTGGCCGAGCCGAGCATTGCCCGTCAGGGCGAGCGGCGCATTGTGGTGGAGCTGCCGGGCGCCCAGGATCCGGGTCGCCTGAAGGAGATTCTGGGGGCCACGGCGACCCTGGAATACCGTCTCGTCGATACCGAGCATAGCGTGACCGATGCGCTCGCCGGTCGGGTGCCGGTGGGCAGCCGGCTCTATTACGACCGCGAGGGCGCGCCCATCCTGCTCAATCGCCGGGTCATCGTCACCGGCGATCAGATTACCGACGCGGCGGCCGGCTTCGACGGCCAGAGCGGCTCGCCCGCAGTCTTTGTGAGTCTCGATGGGCAGGGCGCGCGACGCATGCGCGATGTGACCACCGAGAACGTCGGCAAGCCCATGGCGGTGGTCTTCATCGAAAACCGCACCACCACCGAGCTGGTCAATGGCGAGCCGGTCAAGCGCACCGAGCGGGTCGAGGAGGTCATCAGCGTGGCCACCATCCGCGAGCCCTTCGGGCGACGCTTCCAGACCACCGGGCTCGACAGCAGCGACGAGGCCCACAACACCGCGCTGCTGCTGCGCTCGGGCGCGCTCGCCGCGCCCATCGAGATTGTCGAGGAGCGCACCATTGGCCCCAGCCTCGGACAGGACAACATCGACCAAGGCTTCCGCTCGGTCATGATCGGTCTGGCCTTGGTGGCGCTCTTCATGGCGCTCTACTACCGCGTCTTCGGATTGGTGGCCGATTTGGTGCTGCTGGTCAATCTGGTGATGATCGTCGCGGTGCTCTCGCTGCTTCAGGCCACCCTGACGCTTCCGGGTATTGCCGGCATCGTGCTCACGGTGGGCATGGCGGTGGATGCCAATGTGCTCATCTTCGAGCGTATCCGCGAGGAGATTCGTCTCGGCAACTCACCCCAGGCGAGCATCCATGCGGGTTATGACAAGGCGCTCTCGACCATCGTGGACGCCAATGTCACCACCCTTATTGCCTCCGTGGTGCTCTTCAGCTTTGGCACCGGGCCGGTCAAGGGCTTTGCCGTGACGCTCTTCATCGGCATCGTTACCTCCATGTTCACCGCCATTCTCGGCTCGCGCGCCCTGATCAATCTGATCTACGGCGGTCGGCGTCTGAGCAAACTGCCTATCTGAGGGCCGCAGTCATGAGCAAACGACGCACCATCAACGACTATGGCATCGACTTCATGCGCCACCGACGCCTTGCCGCCATGGTCTCGGGCGTGGCGCTGGCGATCTGTCTGCTGGCCATTCTCATCCGTGGTTTCGACTTCGGACTCGACTTTACCGGCGGCACCGTGATCGAGGTCGGCTACCAGGAGCCCGCCGAGCTTGGCGAGGTTCGCGCCGCGCTGGAGTCGGGCGGTTTTGCGGATGCGACCCTGCAATATTTCGGCTCGCGCCATGATGTGCTCATCCGGCTCTCGCCCGAGGCGGGCGAGACGGCGAGCGCCGAGCTGAGCGATAGGGTGTTTCGTGCCCTGAGCGAGCAGGCCGAGGGCGCGGTGGAACTGCGCCGGGTGGAGTTCGTGGGGCCGCAGGTGGGCGAGGAGTTGCGCGAGCAGGGCGGTTTGGCGGTGTTCTTCGCGCTCATCGGCATCCTGGTCTATGTGGCGCTGCGCTTCGAGTGGCGTTTTGCATTGGGCGCGGTCATCGCCCTGATGCATGACGTACTCTTCACGGTCGGGGTCTTTTCGCTCCTTCAGATCACCTTCGATCTGACCGTGCTCGCCGCCGTGCTTGCGGTCATCGGCTATTCGCTCAACGACACCATCGTCATCTTCGACCGGGTGCGCGAAAACTTCCGCCGGCTGCGCAAGGGCACGGTGCTGGAGGTGCTCAATCTCTCCATCAATCAGACCCTCTCGCGCACCATTGTGACCTCGGGCACCACGCTGCTGGTGCTGGCGGCGCTCTATGTTCTGGGCGGCGAGACCATCAGCGGTTTCTCGCTCGCGCTGATTATCGGTGTAGTGGTTGGAACCTATTCCACCATCTATGTGGCCACCGCCGCGGCCGTGTGGCTTGGCCTCAGCCGCACCGATCTGTTGCCCACGCCCAAGGCTGGCCCCGAGGTGGATGCCATGCCCTGAAGTGGCCCGGGCGCTTGTCTGCGAGGCGGGTGGATGGCCTCAAGGCTTCACCCTCACCCCAACCCCTCTCCCTCAAGGGAGAGGGGTTTTTTCGGCTAGGCGTCAGCCAGGCCCAGCTCGCGCCAGAGGCATTCAGTGGGGCCAGACTGGTTCATGGTGTAGAAGTGCAGCCCAGGCGCGCCACCCGCGATGAGTCGCCGGCACAGCCCGAGCACGACCTCGTGCCCGAAGGCGCGCAGACTCTCCACATCATCGCCATAGCCTTCCAGCCGCCGCCGGATCCAGCGCGGGATTTCGGCCCCGCAGGCATCGGAGAAGCGCGCCAGCTGGCTGTAGTTGGTGATGGGCATGATGCCGGGAACAATGGGGATGGAGATTCCGGCGCGCGCGCAGCTCTCCACGAAGCCGAAATAGGCATCGGCATTGTAGAAATACTGGGTGATGGCGGCATCGGCGCCGGCCTCGACCTTGCGCTTGAAGTTCTCCAGATCGCGCGCCGGGCTACCCGACTGCGGGTGATACTCGGGATAGGCCGCGACCTCGATGGTGAAGGCATCGCCGAACTCGGCCCGCACAAAGCTCACCAGCTCGTTGGCATAGCGGAAATCGCCGCTGTTGCCCGCGCCCATGCCGGAGGGCAGGTCACCGCGCAGCGCCACCAGTCGGTTGATACCCTGGGCGTGATAATGCGTGAGGATCTCGCGCACCTGATCGCGCGTCGAGCCGATGCAGGCCAGATGCGGGGCGGTGTCGATACCTTGCGAGCGCAGCCAGGCGACGGTCTCGAAGGTGCCCTCGCGGGTTGAGCCTCCGGCCCCATAGGTCACGGAGAAATAGGCCGGACCCAGGGCCTGGATCTTGGGAATTTCTTGCTTGAGCTTGTTCATCCCCTCGGCGGTCTTGGGGGGGAAGAGCTCAACACTGTAGACCCGCATCGCGGTCTGGGATGTTGTCATGCGGCAGACTCCAAAAGTATTCGTGTCAGGTGACGACCGCATGTCGGCGGCGGCAGAGGCTTGCCGTCCTGCTTCAGGAGTTGGACCCATTCATCCACGATCAGGCAGAGTTCGTGGTAGACCTGTTCCTCATCCTCACCATGACAGCAGGGACCGATGAGGCCAGGGCATTGCCCGACGAAACACTGATCGTCTTCGGACCACTCCACGATCTTGACGTAACGCGCGCTGTCTTTCATTGCGAGGACTCCAGAATCTTGGCGCTCACCTCAGGATTCCTGATACGGCCTGGCAGCATCGCCCGGTCGGCCCGAGAGCGTGA
>JAFGTZ010000326.1 GCA_016938795.1 Chromatiaceae bacterium
ACATGGCGGGCGCTCGAGTGGGCCAGGTGCGCCGTGGTGTCGGCGGTAGTTGGCGCCGAGCTCGGCTCGGTGGCGGCTCGGCTGCTGCGATCCCTGGTGGCGGCCTGAGGTCGGCGGCAGGGGGCGCCGTGAAGGAGTGCAGGGTCGGGGCGGCGAGGCGCAGGCCCCCAGGGTTCCATCGTGGGCGGCAGCGGACCTAACAGGCGCTTTCAGCTGGCGCCGGCTGCGCCGGTTCCCTCGCTTCGCTCGGCGCAGCTGAAGCACACACGTTATGCAGCGAAGGGCACCGCCAGAGCTACTGCTGGCGCCGGACAGTGAGCCGTCATGATGGCAGCCACGGATTTCCTGGGCCTTGGGCGGCATCGCGCCACGCCGCCTTTCGCGGGTTCGGGTCGTGGGTTCCATGTTATCCGCTTGTGGTAAGACGCCCCCTCCGTCCGGCAACTCAGGCATATTCATCCTACAGCCGAAATCCTAGGTCCATAGATGAGCCTCACCGTCCACGCGTACACCCGCCCCGCTTCGATCGAAGGTCGCAGCCCCGCGGACGAAGAATTGAAGCTCCTTGACCCCGCTTCGCCAGGTTCAGATCTCGCTGGCTTCGAGTCTTGGCGACACAACGTGTATGGGTCGGCAACTGCGCGGGCTCTGGGGCTGACCCTCCTTCCTACCCTTCGGGAGGAGGACCTGTTCGCCGAAGGTGGCTCTCTCGACCAGTTGGAAGTGGAGGTCAGGACCCTGCTTGCACATGTGCCCGAACTGGTGGCCGACTCTGCCCGACGCGGCATTCCACTCGTAAGCAACGCTGAGCCGGGGCCTACGGTAACGTTTCGATTAGGCAACGTTCTCGCTGCCATTGAGGCGGCACGTACGGTTCGTGACGGTATCAGTGGGGTCTGCATCTGGTGAAGGGCGTCGCCGGAGTCGCCACTCTGGATACAAGGCTCCCCAGCCAGGTCGCCTCGGCGGTGCACCACACAGCGCGCTCTTCTCCAGGGCGTCGGCAGCCTGCTGCATAACGACGCGCTGCAGCTGTCGGCTGGAAGGTCCGGTGGCGGGGCGCTTGAGGGTGGTGGTGCGCTGGGCGCCTCGCGCCGCAGCTGAGCGCTGGCGTTGGGCAGCAAGGAATACTTCTCGTGCGTAACTGTCCGGAAAACTATCGACCACCAGAAAGCCGCGCCGAGCTTGAAAAGCGCTATGCCGCTGGGGAGCGCTTTTTCCCGGACACCGAACTGAGCGACGCCGACCTTTCCGGCATCGTGCTGGATGGTGCAGACTTTGAGAAACACTCATGGTTCTTTGACTCCAACTTTTCGGGTGCAAGCTTGCGAGGCACCAGCTTCCGCGAATGCAACGTCAAGTGCGCCGACTTTTCAAATGCGGATATGACTGGGGCCATCTTCGAGCTAGCTGCAATTGAGTCGATCAAGGCAACGGGTGCCTTGCTGGACGGCGTTAAAGTTAAGGGCGCGACCTTCTACGGCTGCGAGCTAGCAGACGGAGACGAACTGCCATCATGGGAGCGTTGATGAAAGCGTTGCTGCCCAACCCATCATTCCAGCGGACCGCCTTCGGCGGCCGCTGAATTCAAACGTTATGCGTCACTCTCGGAGGTGTCATGCGATTCCTAGCGCTTCTCGTGTTGGCAACCGTCGGCTTCAATGTCGCGCACGCGGAT
>JAFGTZ010000327.1 GCA_016938795.1 Chromatiaceae bacterium
ACCATCTCCAGCACCGAATAGCCGCGCCCGGCGCCCAGATTGCAGGTGAGCAGACCGGGGCGCTCGCCGAGCCGTTGCAGGGCGGCGACATGGCCGCGCGCCAGATCGACCACATGGATGTAGTCGCGCACCCCGGTGCCGTCGGGGGTGGGATAGTCGCTGCCGAAGACGCGCAGCCGCTCCAGCCGACCAATGGCCACCTGGGCCACATAGGGCATGAGATTGTTGGGGATGCCGCGCGGATCCTCGCCGATGAGTCCGCTCGGATGGGCGCCCACCGGATTGAAATAGCGCAGCCGGGCGATGCGCCACTCGGGATCGGCTGCGGCCAGATCGGCGAGCATCTCCTCGATGATGAGCTTGGAGCGCCCGTAGGGGTTGGCTGCCGAGAGCGGGGCATCCTCGCGGATGGGGACGCTCGCCGGATCACCATAGACCGTGGCCGAGGAGCTGAACACCAGGGTTTTGACGCCGGCCTCGGCCATGGCCTGACAGAGACAGAGGGTGCCGCCGACATTGTTGTCGTAATAGCCAAGCGGCTCGGCCACCGACTCGCCCACCGCCTTGAGTCCGGCAAAATGCAGCACGGCGTCAATCCTGAAGCGCGCAAAGACCTCGGCCAGCGCGGCGCGGTCGCGCAGATCGGCGCGCACGAAGGCCAGATCGCGCCCACTGATGGCCCTCACCCGCTCCAGCGCCGCCGCGTGGCTGTTCGAGAGGTTATCGACCACCACCACCTCGAAGCCCGCATCGAGCAACTCCACACAGCTATGGCTGCCGATATAGCCCGCCCCGCCCGTGACCAGAATGCGCATCCTCATCTCCACGTCCAGTGCATCAGGCGGCTCATCATAAAGGCATCGGACGCGCCTCGGTAGCGGACAGCGCCCGCCGCAACCTGAGCGTCATCTTGACTGCATAAGATGCGCTGTCATGCGCGGCGTCTCACGCAGGCGTCGCCACATTCTAGCCCAGCGCAGCAGGTCGACCGCCGCGCCTCACAGGCTCGGCTGCGAGCCTTGCCACGAGTTTTGCCATGCGAACACTGAGTCTGCGCCTGAAACTCCTGCTCGCCACCGGGCTCCTTCTGGTGTTGACCGCTGCGGTCATCATCGCGCTCGCCACCCTGGTGCTGCGCGACTCCGCAACAACCGCCGCCGAGCGCATGCGTCTGGGGCTCTCGCAACAGACCGAAGAGGTCTTGCGCGAGGCGGCGCTCGGCACCTCAGAAGAAGTTCAGCGCCTGCTGTCCGAGCCGCTGGCGAGCGCTGCCGTGCTGCACCAGCAGATCCAGGGCTCTGCCGTTTGGAGCAAGCGCGTGCCATTCGAGCGCGATCAGGTTAGACAACTCGTCGAGGACAGCATCCGGAGCAACCCGGCAATCAGCGCCATCTATGCCCAGTTCGAGGCCAACGGCTACGATGGCAGCGATATCCATCACCGCGGCAATCTCGATCACAGCTCCGAGACCGGCACCCTGGAGATTTACTTTGTCTGGGAAGATGGCGAACTGGTGTTCTATCCCACCGAGGATGCGGACGAGAAATACGACGAGACCCCGAATGAATTCGGCCAGCCCGAGGCCGAATGGTATTTCTGCCCGCGTGATCGACGTCAGACCTGCCTCATTGATCCCTACCTGTACGAAATCAGCGAGGGCTACGAAGAACTCATGACCAGCATCACCTTGCCGGTCATCGTCCGGGATCGCTTCATTGGCGTGGTTGGCATCGACATCAACCTCTCGGGGCTTCAGGAGGCGGTCGAGCGCATCGCCGCGCGGCTCTTCGACGGACAGGGCGATCTGACCCTGACGAGCGAGTCTGGACTCATCGCCGCCTCATCGCGCTTCAGCCAGTCTCTCGGGCGGCCCTTGAGCGAGGTGGATGCCGGTCTGGTGGATGTCATCACCGCCAGCGGTTTGGTCAAGGGCGAGGAACTGTGGCACTACAGTCTGCCCATTCAGATCGAGGGCGTGGCCCAGCGCTGGACGCTCAATGTCTCGGTCCCTCAGTCGGTCATCCTCGATGCCGCCACCCAGCTTGAACAGGCGTTGCGCGAGAACGCAGGGCAAGCCACCTGGCGTCTGGCCGGTATCGCCTTGCTCATGACCCTGGCCGCACTGGTCGTCATGGTGGTGCTGCTGCGCGGCATTACCCAGCCACTTGGCAAACTCGCCCTGGGCATGGAGTCGCTCGCCTCCAGCGAGGGTGATCTGACCCAAAAGGTCATGATTCATCATCACCGCGAGTTGATCTCGCTGGCGCAGAGCATCAATCGCTTCATCGACAAGCTGCGCCAGATGATCCTCGCCATGAAGGATCAAAGCCACATCCTGGCCAGCAATTCGAATGTCATGAGCGGCTATGCGGCTCGGGTTCAGGATGCCGCGACCAGCCAAAGCAACCAGATCGGCGGCATCGTGACAGCCATGACGCAACTCTCGAGCAGCGCGAGCGAGGTCTCCGCTCTCGCCAACCTCACCGTTGAGGACTCGCGCCAGACCGCCGCTCAGATTGACCACACCCAGCAGGCGCTCCAGCGCACCACCGCGCGGGTTGAACAGCTCTCCCAATCCATGGATGAGGCAAGCGGCCAGATCCGCAAGGTTGCCGAACGCAGCCAGGCGATCTACAGCATTCTGGAAACCATCCGCGATATCGCTGGGCAAACCAATTTGCTCGCGCTCAACGCCGCCATCGAGGCCGCGCGCGCGGGCGAGCAAGGCCGCGGTTTTGCCGTGGTCGCCGAAGAGGTGCGCAATCTGGCATCACGTACCCAGCACTCCACCACGGAGGTCGATGCGCTCATTCAGGGTCTGGGCTCGGATGTCGAGCAAGCCGTGCAACGGCTCAACGGAACGCACGACGAGATGCGCGAGACACACGATCACATTCTGGAAAGCACCGCCCTGCTCGATCAGGCCGTCGGGCATGTGAAGCAGATCGACGCCCATGCGCTCCAGGTCGCCACCGCCGCCGAGGAGCAAAGTCAGGTCAGCGAACACATCAACCGCGGCATCACCGCCATCGGCGACGCCGCGCACGATCTGAGCCAGCTCGCTCAGGATACCGAGGCGCTCGCGCAAGCCACCCATGCCACCATTCAGGATCTCGACCAGCAGCTTGGACTGCTCAAGGTTCAGGACTGACATCAAACCGCGCCAGCAACAGGCGCTGGCGCAAGCGGCGCAGCCCTTCGCCCCCCAACACATCCTCGCCAAGCACGAGCGTGGGGTGGCGCCAGAGACCGCAGCGGAAATCGAGCACCACCAGGGCGGGACAGACGCAGGTGCTTGCGGCCAGACGCGCCGCGCGCACCCGCCCGCTCGCCTCATGCAGCCACCAGCGCCCCTCGGCATCCCACACAGCCCGGTCGATGGCCCAGGGCAGA